>VGCB01000229.1 GCA_016870235.1 Actinomycetota bacterium
GTGGCGGAGGCCCTCGCGAGGTCGTCGACCCAATAGCCGGCGTGGTCGACGTAGTCGTGGCCGCGGTCGACCCACACCTGCGGCTCACTCGACTTGCCGACGACCTCGCCGAGCTCGATGTGCGGCGGGCCCTGGAGCGACCACGCGGAGCGCGCCGTGAACGGATCCTGCGGCCCCATGCCCGGGCGACGGATCGTCACCTCGCCCGAGCGCAGGACGAACGTGAAGCCGAGCCGGCCGTACTCCTCCATCGTCCGCTCGATGTCGACGACGATCAGTCCGACGTGGGAGATCTGCTTGAAGATCCACGCGGGTGCGTCGGGGCTGGTCAGTGCGGGGTCGGTCATCCGGTCTCTCCTCTCGTCGTCGCCGTCGTCTCGGCGTCTCTCGCAGGCTCGCACACGGCGCCGGCTGCGAGCAGGTCGTCGATCTCGCCCTCGCCGAAGCCGATCTCGGTCAGCACTGCGCGTGTCTGCTCACCGGCCTGCGGCGGATCGCGCGGCGGCGGCGCGTCCGCGGCGCCGTCGAACGTCAGCGGCGTGTCGACCACCGTCGGGGCGCCGGTCCACCGCTCGCTGTCGAGCCGGCGCAGGATCCCGAGCGCCTCCACGTGCCGGTGCGCAGCGACCTCGGCGACCGTGTTGACGGGCGTCGCGTTGACGCCCTCGCGCTCGAAGACGACGCTCCACTCGGCGGTCGGGCGCACGGCGAGGAGGGTCTCCAGCTCGGCGACGAGCGCCTCGTAGTTCGCGACGCGGCCGGCGTTCTCGGCGAAGCGCGGGTCGGTCGCGAGCGCCGGCTGCCCGAGCGCGGCACACAGCTTCTCCCACTGGCGCGGCTGCGCGCACGAGATCGCGATGTAGCCGTCCTGCGTCGCGAACGACCCGGCGGGGGCGGCCGTCGGGCTCGACCGCGTGCCGAGCCGCGTCGTCTCGACGCCGGCGAAGAGGTCGGCGAAGGTCGTCGTCTGCAGGCCGAGGAGCACCTCGAGGAGCGAGGTGTCGCAGCGGCCGCCGCGGCCGGTGGCGGCGCGACGCACGAGGAGCGCGAGGATCCCAAGCGCCGCGAACGCACCGGCACCGGTGTCGGCGATCGCCGTGCCGACGCGCACCGGCGCTCGGTCGGGCTCGCCGGTCATGTCCTGAATCCCCGAGAACGCCTGCAGGATCGTGTCGGTGCCCGGCAGCTCGCGCAGCGGCCCGCGGGCGCCGAACCCGGAGATCGAGCAGTAGACGAGCCGCGGGTCGAGCGCGAGGAGCGTCTCGTGGCCGAGGCCGTTGCGCTCGGCGACACCGGGGCGGTAGGCCTCGACGAAGACGTCGGCCGCCGCGACGAGGCGGCGCACGACGTCCCGCCCGCGCTCGTCGCGGATGTTCGCGGCCAGGCTCTCCTTGCCCCGGTTGACGCACACGAAGAGCGGCACCGATCCGTCCTCCGTCGTCAGCGCGCGCGTCCAGTCCCCCGCGGGCGGCTCGACCTTGATCACGCGAGCGCCCAGGTCGGAGAGGATCTGGCCGCAGTAGGGACCGGCGATCCCCTCGGCGAGCTCGACGACGGTGACGCCGTCGAGGATCGACGGGCTGGGGACGGGCACCGCGACCATGGCCGGCGATTCTCTCACAGTCGCGAGGAGACCCTCGCGCCTGGGATGATGGAGGGATGCGAATCGTGGGAGGAGCGGCGGCGCTGATCGTCGCCGGCGCACTGACGGCCGTTCCCGTGGCGTCGGCCGACGAGCTCGCCGACCTCGAGCAGACGCTCCGCAAGCGGTTTCCGAAGGTCGCGCCGGCTGCTCTCGCGGCGAGCCCGTGGCGCGACCGCCCACGTCGCCTGGTCTTCGCGTCGGGCACCGTCGGCGCCTTCTACCTCTCGCGGGCCGACCGCGCCCCGCTGTGCGTCGCCGCCCGGGCCGATGCACCCGAGCTCCGCGTCGCCATCCACCGGAAGGTGATGCCCACGGCAGCCGACGAGCGCTTCTGGACCGGCCGCGGCGTGCTGATCGCGACCGTGATCGACATCTACCGACGGGGTGTCCTCCGCGCCTGCAAGCTGCGCGGCGACTGAGCTACGACGCCGGCGACCGCGAGTCGATCCTCGGCGCCTCCTCGATCCCGGCTGCGTCGAGCTCCGTCTCGAGCTCCTCGCGCAGCACGAACTTCTGGATCTTCGTGCCCGACATCGGCCACTCGTCGCGAAGCCGCAGGTAGCGCGGCACCTTGAAGGTCGCGATCCTGCCGACGCAGAACGCGATCAGCTCCTCCTGCGTCAGGGTCGCGCCGGGAGCGAGCTGGACGAACGCCGCGGGAACCTCGTCGTAGCGCGCGTCGCGCACGCCCGTGACGACGGCGATGTTGACGGCGGGATGGCGGACGAGGTAGTCCTCGATCTCGATCGCGGCCACGTTCTCGCCGCCGACCTTGAGCATGTCCTTGAGCCGGCCGGAGTAGAGGAGGTTGCCGTCCTCGCGGATCGCGCCGAGATCCTGGGTATGGAACCAGCCGTCGGCGTCGATCGCCTGCGCGGTCAGCTCCGGCTCCTTGTAGTAGCCCTCGAAGCGCGCGTAGCCGCGGAAGAGGATCTCGCCGACCTCGCCGGGCTCGCAGATCCACCCGGTCTCGGGGTCGACGATTCGCATCTCCATCCCGGGCACGACCGGGCCGAGGGTCGACATCCGCACCTCCTCGAGGGCGTCGGGCAGCGGCAGGGTCAGGTGGCTCGAGCACTCGGTCGCCCCGAAGGAGGTCACGTAGGCGGCGTGCGGCGTGCGCCGCTGCAGGTCGCGGAGCCGCTCGGGCGTGGTGATGCTCATCACGAGCCGGATCCGCGAGAGGTCGGCGGCGGCATAGTCGGGGTGGCCGAGGATCGCGAGCCAGATCAGGTCGAACGCCGGGTAGGCGACTGTGATCCGCTCCTCCTGCAGCATCCGCAGCGAGACCGCCGGATCGAAGTGGCCCGCATGGCAGAAGGCGGCGCGCGCGCCGATGCAGCCGAGCATCGGCGTGATCCCGCCGATGTGGAAGAGCGGCAGCGCGTCCCAGAAGCGGTCATCCGCGGTCATCCGGAAGCGGTCGCGGATGACGGTGGCGCCGTGGCGGACGAGCGACTCGTGCGTGAGCAGGCAGCCCTTGGGGCGCGCGGTCGTGCCCGACGTGTACATGAGCATCGCGACGTCGCGGATCCGGACACGCTGCTGCAGGATCCGCACCTCGTCGATCTCCACCTCAGCCGCCCGCGCGAGGAAGACCTCTCGTGTCAGCTGCCCGGGTCGCGCGCCGTTCGCATGCACGATCTGGCGCAGAGCGGGAGCGCCCGCGAGCCGGAGCGCGCGCGGGTCCTGCTCGGCTGCGTCCGCGAACACGTCGGCGAGGAGGGCAGGGAAGTCGACCGTGCCCTCCGGCCCGGCGGCGGCGACGAGCACGCGGATGTCGGCGTGCCCGATCACGTGCGCAAGCTCGTGCGCCTTGAAGCGCGCGTTCACGGGAACCGCCACCGCGCCGAGCTTCGCCGTCGCCACGAATGCGACGGCGAAGTCGAGGCAGTTCGGCATCAGGATCCCGACCGTGTCGCCCGGGCCGACTCCCCACGCGCAGAGCGCCCGTGCCCAGGTGTCGGATGCGACGGCGAGCTCGGCGTAGGTTGCGCGGCCGTCGGGGAAGACGAGCGCGTCGCCGTCCACCTCCGCGGCGGCGCGATCGACGAGGTCGCCGATCGTCGTCGCCTCGATCCAGAGCCGTGGCTGCGCCGTCACGGCCGGTAGGTTAGGCCGCAGGCTCCGGGGCCCGGCGCCTCGAGAGCAGGATCGCCGCGCCGATCACGACGCCGCCGAGGATCTGCAGCCAGCTGATGTGCTCTCCGAGGAGGAGCACGGCCAGCACGGCGGCGCCGAAGGGCTGGAGGTTGAGGTAGAAGGACGAGCGCGCAGGCCCGACGCGGCGGAGCGCACGAAACCAGATGATGTTGCCGACGATCAGCGCGCCGATCGTCGAGTAGACGACGGACGCCCAGACCAGGCCCTTGATGGCGCCGAAGTCGACGTCTCCGATCGTCCAGCCGCCGGCGACGAATCCACCGATCGCGGCCCCCCAGAGCGTGATCGCGTTGATCCTGAGAGGAGACTGCGTCCTCACCGGCTTCGAGATCAGCACCGAGAAGATCGACCAGGTGAGCGGCACCGCGAGCGCGAGGAGGATCCCATCGAGCTGCCCGGAGAGGCTCGAGACGCCACCCTCGACGCCGAGCACGACGAGCGCCACGCCCGCGAAGGAGACTGCTCCGAGCACGACCATCCGCGCCGTCAGCCGCTCGATCCCGATCATCGCCGCGAGCAGCGCCACCGTGATCGGGAAGATCCCGAACATGAGCGAGACGGTGACCGCGGTCGAGACGTCGAGGGCGTACGAGAAGGCGATCTGGTTGACCGCCATCGTCACGGCGGCGAGGACGACGAGGATCTGATTGCGGCGGCCGTCGATCCGGAGCGACCGGTCGATCCAGAGGACGAGGAGCGTGAAGAGCATCGCTCCGATGCCTGCGCGGAACAGGAGATAGGCGAGGGGCGTGAAGCCGCCGGTGAGGGCGTACCGGGTGCCGACGATGTGGAGCGACCACATGAGCGGCGGCGTCAGCAGCATCAGGTCGGTGGAGGAGAGGCGCCGCACCAGCCGACCCTACTCGCGTGACGAGTCGCTCGCGCCGTGGAGCCGCCCATGAGAGGATCGAGCGATGCGCTTCACCTGCCACGTGCCCGGGATGACGCTCTACCACGGCAGCGCCCGCCACTGGTGGCAGGAGATCACCACCGACCAGGCCGTCGGGGTGGCACGGCGGCTCGACGAGCTCGGCTACGACTTCCTCACGATCTCCGAGCATCTCGTGCTGACATCGGAGCAGGCGGAGCAGTACGGACCGCGCTGGGTGCACTCGCTCTCGGCCGCCGGGTTCGTGCTTGGCGCCACCTCGCGTATCAAGGTGGTCGTGCTCGTCGTCGTGCCCTACCACGGCTGCATCGAGCTCGCGAAGGCGCTCGCGACGCTCGACTTCCTCTCCGGCGGCCGCCTCGTCGTGCTGGCGCTGACGGGCTACCAGCCGTGGGAGTTCGAGACGCTCGGCGTGCCCTTCGCCGAGCGCGGCCGCATGACCGACGAGTTCGTCGACGCGATGCGCGTTCTCTGGACGGAGCACCGGCCGACCTTCCACGGGAGGTTCGTCTCCTTCGACGACGTCGTCTTCGAGCCGAAGCCGGTGCAGCACCCGCTCCCGATCTGGATGGGCGGGCGGACGAGACGAGCGCTTCAGCGCGTCGCGGAACGGGGCGATGCGTGGATCGCGTACTCCACCCCGCGCGCGGACGTCCCCGCGATGCTCGACTACCTCTGGACGCACCCGGCGCTGCACGAGAGCCCG
>VGCB01000230.1 GCA_016870235.1 Actinomycetota bacterium
GAATCCCGGAGGGGTTCCCAAGGGGAACCCCGTTCCCCTGGCTTCAGGAAACGAATCGCCCGAACCGAGCCCCAGCCCTACAACAGTGGGGCCGTGTTCTCGCGCGTCTGGTACGTCGGTCCCTCACCCCACCAGACGCGCGCGGACAACGGCCAGGCATGCAATCAACATGCGACGAGCACAGCTACGCTCACGATGATGTCGGGAGACGACCACAAGACGCTTTCCCAGCAGCTCGAGGAGCTCGGGGCCCAGCTTGCCTGGGTCCGTGAGTACCTTTGACCCCGACGCGCTGAGAGTCGCCGCCAACGAGCTCGAGACCGCGATGGGCGCGCCCGGCTTCTGGGACGACCAGGCGGAGGCGGCGCGGATCTCGCAGGAGCACGCACGTGCCGTGCGCAAGCTCGAGCGCTACGAGCGGCTCGAGCGCGAGATCGCCGATGCGCGCGAGCTCTACGAGCTCGACCCCGACCTGGAGGACGACATCAAGGGGCAGCTCGCCCCCGTCCGCGCCGAGGTCGCGCGGCTCGAGGAGGAGGCGCTCTTCAACGGCGAGTACGACGGCGGCGACGCCGTCGTCTCGATCAACGCGGGCGCGGGCGGCACCGACGCGCAGGACTGGGCCGAGATGCTCCTCCGCATGTACCTCCGCTGGACGGAGGAGCGTGGGTTCAAGACCGAGATGGTCGAGGCGAGCCCCGGTGAGGAGGCGGGCCTCAAGTCGGCGACCTTCACGGTCAAGGGCGAGAACGCCTACGGTCTCTTCAAGGCCGAGCGGGGCGTGCACCGGCTCGTCCGGCTGAGCCCGTTCGACTCCGCCCACCGCCGCCACACCGCGTTCGCACAGGTTGTGGCAGCACCGCTCCTGGCCGACAGCGCCGACGTCGAGATCGACGAGACCGAGCTCCGCATCGACACGTATCGCGCGAGCGGGGCGGGCGGCCAGCACGTGAACAAGACCGACTCGGCCGTCCGCATCACACATCTGCCGACCAACATCGTCGTCCAGTGCCAGAACGAGCGCTCGCAGTCGTCGAACAAGGCCACGGCGCTCCGGATCCTGAAGGCGCGACTCACGCAGCTGGCCGAGGCGCAGCGGGAGGCGGAGCTCGCGCGCGAGCGCGGAGCCGCCCAGGACATCGGGTTCGGGAGCCAGATCCGCTCGTACGTGCTCCACCCGTACCAGCTCGTCAAGGATCTCCGCACCGACCACGAGACGGGGAACACGCAGGCGGTGCTCGACGGCGCCCTCGACGACTTCGTCCACGCGTACCTCCTGGCGCGGGCAGCAGGAAAGGCCTGAGCCGGCCCCGAAAGAGGGGAGGGTGTCGGCTACACTGAACCGGACGTCGAGGACCGGAGCGGTCGAACCGCCGCCCGATTGAGGATCCGGACCTGAACGAAGAGCCCACCCACACATCTGCGGCCGTAGCACTGGCGGAGCCTGAGCCGATCGAGGTCGTCGATCGCGTGCGCGCGGGCGGTTTCTCGATGATCGTGTTCGAGAACGTCCGCAAGGTGTACGAGCCCGACGTCGTCGCGGTCGACGGCGTTTCGTTCACGATCGACAAGGGCGAGTTCGTCTTCGTCGTCGGCCCGTCCGGCTCCGGCAAGTCGACGATCATCCGCCTGCTGCTGAAGGAGCTCGAGCCGAGCTCCGGCCGGATCATCGTCGGCGGCCGCGACCTCACGCGGCTGAAGCGCTCGAAGCTGGCGCTGCTGCGCCGCAACGTCGGCTGCGTGTTCCAGGACTTCAAGCTGCTCCGCGACCGCACCGCCTCCGAGAACGTCGCGTACGCGCTCAAGGTGCAGGGCGAGTCGACCGCGTCGATCCGCAAGAAGGTGCCCGAGGTGCTGAACCTCGTCGGTCTCTCCCACAAGATGAGCTCCAGGCCCGACGAGCTCTCGGGCGGCGAGCAGCAGCGCGTGTCGATCGCGCGCGCCGTCGTCAACCACCCGCCGCTCCTGATCTGCGACGAACCGACCGGCAACCTCGACCCCGACACCTCCGTCGGGATCATGCAGCTGCTCCATCGCATCAACACGGCCGGCACGACCATCCTCATGGTCACGCACGACCGCGAGATGGTCGACAAGATGCGCAAGCGCGTCATCGCCCTCGACAAGGGCAAGATGGTGCGCGACGAGCGCCGCGGAGGGTACGAGACCGAATGAACCGCCTCCGCCTCGTCGGCGCCGAGGCGATCAGATCGCTCGGCGCGAACATGTCGACGACCTTCGCGGCGACCGTGACCGTGCTGATCGGCATGTTCCTGCTCGGGCTGCTCGTCGGGCTCGGCACCTGGATCCTCTCGTGGTCCGATCACGTGCGCGAGCAGCTGACGGTGAAGGTCGCGTTCACCGAGACCGCGACGCCGAAGCAGATCAACGCCGTCCGGGTCTATCTGGGCGAGAGCAAGCTCGCCGGCGGCGACGTCAAGTCGTACACGTTCATCTCCTCCGCCGAGGCGCTCAAGATCATGAGGAAGCGCAACCCCGAGATGACGAAGTTCATCAGCTCGAACCCGCTGCCGGACTCGTACGAGGTGATCCCGCGCGATCCCGACCGGGTGCGGATCCTCTCCTCCGACATCCGGCGCGCGTTCAACACCCCGGTCTGCCAGCAGGGGATCGGGAACCCGAACGCCAAGTCGGGCGTCGAGTGCGTGCGAGACGGCGAGCAGGTCACGGACCGCGTGCTCACGGTGTCGCGCGTCCTCTTCTCCACCTTCCTCGTCGGCGTCGCCGTCCTCGTCGTCGCGAGCGTCCTCCTGATCGCGAACACGATCCGTCTCTCGATCTTCGCCCGGCGACGCGAGATCGAGGTGATGAAGCTCGTCGGGGCGACGAACTGGTTCGTCCGCGGGCCGTTCATGATCGAAGGGCTGATCTGCGGGCTCGTCGGCGCCGTCTTCGCGATCATCCTGCTCGTGATCGGGAAGGCGCTTGTCGTCAGCCACATCGACCAGGTCTCGTCGACGCCGGACGTGCGGGCGATGAGCTTCGAGCTGATCGCGCTCATCCTCGCGGGCGTGGGACTCGTCGTCGGCGCGCTCGGCTCCGGCCTGACGATGCACCGCTACCTGCGGGTCTAGCCCGCCCGCATCCGTCCGTTCCGGCCCGTCCGCGCATGCCTCCCCGTCGCCGGAAGACGCCCCGGCCGCGCCCGTCGGCCGCGCAGCGTCACGTTCGCGCGCGAGGCGCCTACGAGCGCGCGGCGGTGAAGCGCGCCGAGCGGCAGATCGCGATCGAGCTGCCGAGCCGGCGCCGCGAGCCCGAGACGGTCGTCGCCCATCTCGGCCCGACCAACTCCGGCAAGACCTTCGAGGCCCTCCGGTTCCTGGCCGAGACGGGGAAGGGCGTCTACGCGGGCCCGCTGCGGATGCTCGCGCAGGAGGCGCACCGACGGCTCGCGACCGAGCTCGGAGAGGAGCGGGTCGGCCTCGTCACGGGCGAGGAGCGGATCAACGACACCGCTCCGATCATCTGCTGCACCGTCGAGATGGCGCCGTCGCACGGGCACGTCCTCGTCCTCGACGAGGTGCAGTGGGCCGACGACGAGGAGCGCGGCGCCGCCTGGACGCACCTGCTTCTCGCGGGCGAGTACCGGCACATCCGGCTTCTCGGCGCGCTCGACGCCCTCCCGCTCGTGCGGCGGGCGTTCCCCGCTGCCGAGATCCGCGTCTTCGAGCGCAAGCTGCCGCTCGAGTGGATCGGCGAGCGGGCGCTCCGCGCGGTCGAGCCGGGGACGGTGATCGTCGCATTCAGCCGCAAGGCCGTGCTCGCGCTCGCAGGGGAGGCGAACCGGCTGCGGCCCGAGCGCGTCGCCGTCCTCTACGGCGCGATGCCGCTCGCCTCGCGCCGCGAGGAGATCGACCGCTTCCTCTCGGGCGACGCCGAGGTCTGCGTCGCGACCGACGTGCTCGGCCACGGTGTCAACCTCCCGTGCGAGACGCTCCTCTTCGCCGAGACCACGAAGTTCGACGGCACCGACCGGCGCGACCTGCTGCCGTGGGAGCTCGCGCAGATCGCCGGGCGGGCGGGGCGCTTCGGGCTCGTCGAGCGCGGCCATGTCGGCGCGCTCGTCAACGTGCCCTGGGCCAAGGCCGACCCCGAGCTGGTAGAGGACGCGCTCGAGCCGCACGTCCTCCTTCCGGACGGGCATCGCGGGTACCGGATCGTCGACGAGGCCCGCATCGGCCCTCGCCTCGACGATCTCGGCGTCGACGATCCGCGCGACCTCGACGCCGCGCTCGCAGCCTGGCACCGCGTCGCCACGCGGCAGTGGGCGTTCGAGCACTGGCTTGCCGTCGAGTCGCTACAGCCCCTCCGCGGCCGTCTCGCCGTGATCCAGCAGCGGCTCCGCGAGCGCGGCCGGAAGCTGACGCTCGAGCAGACGTGGAAGCTCGCGCGTGCGCCGATCGACCCGGACGGCGCCGAGATCCTCGGCATCTTCGCGCTCGCGATCGCCGGCGACGGCGCGCAGCGCTCCCTGCTCCAGTTCCTGCTCGACACGGGGCGGCTGCGCGACGCGACGCTGGAGGAAGCAGAGCAAGCTGGAGCGACTGCAAGCATCCTGCGCTGGTTCGCGCTGCAGTTCCCGGGCGTCGGCGGCGTCACGATCGAGCGGGCAGCGGCGCTCGAGGAGGCAGCCGCCGCGAGGGTCGTCCAACGCCTCAAGGTCGAGGTGGGGGAGGGGAAGGTCGGTCGTTGCCGATCCTGCGGCCGCACGTGCCCGCCCTGGTTCCCGCTCTGCGACCACTGCGCGCGCCGGCGCTGACACCGCGCAGGCGCAGGCGCCGGGCGGTGGGGCGGTCGGGCGTCAGGCGTCGCGGCGGGCGACGACGATGCGGTTCCGGCCGCTCGCCTTGGCGAGGAGAAGGGCCGCCTCGGCGTCGCCGAGAGCGCCCTCGACGCCGTTCGACCGCAGCGTGTCGGCGACCCCGTAGCTCACCGTGAAGTGCGGAGCCTCACCGGTCGCGAGCGCTCCGCCGAGGGCGAACTGGATCCGCTCGAGGAACTTGGCGGCGTCGTCGGCGTCCGCGCCCGGGAAGACGAGCGCGAACTCCTCGCCGCCGAAGCGTGCGAGCAGATCGGCGCCGCGGAGGGTCGAGCGCAGCACCGTCGCGAACATGACGAGCGCGTTGTCGCCACCCTCGATGCCGTGCGACTCGTTGATCTCACGCAGGTTGTCGACGTCGGCGAGGGCGAGGGAGAAGGGCTCGCCGGCCTTCGCCAGCCGCCGGAGCTCGTCCTCGAGACCGTTGCGATTGAGGAGGCCCGTGAGCGCGTCGCTCGAGCTGCGGGCGGCCGCTGCCCCTGTCTCGTGGACGACGCGCATCGTCCCCACCCAAGCGCCGATCCGATCCGCCGCGA
>VGCB01000231.1 GCA_016870235.1 Actinomycetota bacterium
CATCACCCCGCCGAGGGAGGCCTCGCCCGCGGGTAGCGGGCCGCCGCCGCCTCGACGAACGCGGCCAGGCGATCGGCGAGGGCCGCGTCGTGGATCTCGAGCACGGCCTCGGCGTTCCGCTCGCCCGAGCGCGAGAGGTTGAACGAGCCTGCGAAGACGACGTCGTCGGCCACGACCACCTTCGCGTGCATGTAGTCGTGCACCGCCTCCGGCCGCCACGGCGTCGACCGCTTGCCGCTCCAGGGCGCTCCCTCGATCACGCGGGTCAGGAGCGGGATCTTCCAGGCGCTGACGCCGTTCGTCTGCCACTGCCGGAACACCTGGTCGACCTGCGTGTCGTCGACGATGCCGACGAGGTCGCACCGGCGCTCGTTCACCACCTCGACGAGCGTCGCCAGGATCGGGCCGGAGGTCAGCACCGGCGAGGCGATCCGGATCCGGCGCCGCGCGCGGCCCACGTACTTGGCGATGCGGTGCGAGAGCGCGTCGCCGAACGCCGGGCAGAACCACGGCCGGACCAGGATCCCGTCCACCTCGACGGGCCGCGGCTGTGCGCCCGTGTCCTCGACGGTACCGCGCTCCCACAGCTGGCCGAAGGTGATCGTGAACGCGCGGGCGAGATCCGGCCAGCCCTCGAGGAAGAGCATCAGGTTCTCCTGCCGCGTCCAGGAGTCGTCGGTCCAGTTGGCGGAGCCGATCCAGATGTCGGTGCCGTCGCGGACGACGAACTTGTGGTGCATCAGGTCGGGGACGCCGGCGATCCCGCGCGTCTCCACCGGGAGGCCCTCGATCGTGTCCGGCTCCATCTCCGGTGGCGGGGGCACGGGGATCGGGCCGGGGTGGTCGACGTTGTAGGCGATGCGGACGCGGGCGCCGCGCTGGTGGGCAGAGAGGACGGCCGCCAGGACGAGCGCGCCGGCCTCGGTCTCGAAGCGGACGTCGTAGAGCGCGATCTCGAGGCTCGCGCGGGCCTCGGCGAGGAAGCCGGCGAGCCGCTTCGCCACCTCGGCCGCTCGCTGCCCTCCCTCCGTCAGCGTCACGGCCTCGATCGGCACTCCTCTACCCGGTGCGGGCCCGCAGCGCGGCCTTGTGCGCGCGCTTCTGTGCCTGGTAGGCCGCGAGCGCCTCGGGCGAGTCGACGTCGCCGAGCGTCGGGTGCGCGGGCACGAGTGGGCCCGCTGTCGCGACGCCGAGCCGCTTCGCGAGCACGGAGGCGAGCGCGACCACCTTCATGTCGCCGAACCCGGGCAGCGACCGGATCCGCCGCTCGAGCTCCTCGGCCGAGGTCGCCTCCGTCCAGACCGTCTCGGCGCGGTTGCCGAAGTCGGAGGCGACGACGCCACAGAGCTCGTGGACGCGCCTCGCCATGTTCCCTGGGAAGCGGTGGACGGCCGGCTTCTCGCGGCACGCCTCCTCGACCCGGGCCGCGGGCAGCGCTGCGATCTCGGCCGCGTCGAGCGTGCCCAGCCGCTGCTTGAGCTTGAGCGGGCCGGCGAACGCCGTCTGCACCGTCACCTGCTGGTCGAGCGCGAAGCCGATCAGGAGCGCGAGCGGCTCGTGCGCGAGCAGCGCGTCGGCCTCGGGATCGCCGGTGAAGTGGATCGCCTGCGGGCGGCTCGCGGCCATCGGGGAGGATGCTATCGGCCGGTAGGCTGGCCGGGTGGATGCCCTCGCTTCGTTCTCGGCGCCGACCCGCGCCTGGTTCGAGCGGGTTTTCGCCGGTCCGACGCCGGCGCAGGAGCAGGCGTGGCCGGTGATCGCGGGCGGCGGCGACGTCCTCGTCCAGGCGCCCACCGGGTCGGGGAAGACGCTCGCGGCCTTCCTCGTCGGGATCGACCGGTTGACCGCGACCCCGGGCGCCGGGCTCCGGCTCCTGTACGTCAGTCCGCTGAAGGCGCTCAACTACGACGTCGAGCGGAACCTGCGGGGGCCGCTTGCCGGCCTCGGGTCGAGCCTTCGGGTCGGCGTCCGGACGGGCGACACGGGTCAGCGGGAACGGCAGCAGATGCTCCGCACCCCGCCGGACGTCCTGATCACGACGCCCGAGTCGCTCTTCCTCCTGCTCACCTCGAAGGGACGGGAGCTGCTCCGATCGGTCGAGACGCTGATCCTGGACGAGGTGCACGCCGTCGCGGGGACGAAGCGGGGGGCGCATCTCGCCGTCTCGCTCGAGCGCCTCCAGGCGCTGCTCGACCGTCCCGTGCAGCGGATCGGGCTCTCGGCGACCCAGCGACCGCTCGAGGAGATCGGCCGGTTCGTGGCGGGGACGGGAAGGCCGATCGCACTCGTCGACGCGGGGACGCGCAAGGAGCTCGATCTCGAGGTCGTGATCCCGGTCGAGGACATGCGCGAGCTCGGATCGAGCCCGGCGCTCGCGCAGCCGGTGCCGCCCGACGGGGTCGAGGTGGCCTCCGGCTACGAGTCGACGGCGCGCTCGATCTGGCCGTCGATCTACCCGGCCGTGCTCGACCTCGTGAAGGCCCACCGCTCGACGATCGTGTTCGTCAACAACCGTCGGCTCGCGGAGCGGCTCGCGATCCGGCTGAACGAGCTCGCGGGGGAGGAGCTCGCGCGCGCCCACCACGGCTCGCTCGCCCGCGAGCAGCGGGTCGAGATCGAGGAGCTGCTCAAGGCCGGACGGATCCCGTGCCTCGTCGCCACCTCCAGCCTCGAGCTCGGGATCGACATGGGCGCGGTCGACCTCGTGATCCAGGTCGAGAGCCCGAAGTCGGTCGCGCGCGGCCTCCAGCGCGTCGGGCGCGCCGGGCACGAGCTCGGTTCGGTCTCGAAGGGCCGGGTCTTCCCGAAGTTCCGCGCCGACCTGCTCGAGTGCGCGGTCGTCGCGAAGGCGATGCGCGAGGGCGCGATCGAGGAGACTGCGATCCCGCGGAACCCGCTCGACGTGCTCGCCCAGCACGTCGTCGCGATTGCCGCCGACGCCGAGGTCGCGGTCGACGAGCTGCACGAGCTCGTCCGGCGGGCGTATCCGTTTGCCGACCTCTCCCGCGCCCAGCTCGAGAACGTGCTCGACATGCTCGCCGGCCGCTACCCGTCCGACGAGTTCGCCGAGCTGCGGCCGCGCATCGTCTGGGATCGCACGGCGGGGGTGATCCGGGGCCGGACAGGCGCTCGCAAGCTCGCGGTCACGAACGCCGGCACGATCCCGGATCGCGGTCTCTTCGGCGTCTTCCAGGTCGACGGCGGCGGCCGCGTCGGCGAGCTCGACGAGGAGATGGTGTACGAGGCCCGCCAGGGGCAGACCTTCATGCTCGGCGCCTCGACCTGGCGGATCGAGGAGATCACGCGCGACCGCGTGCTCGTCTCGCCGGCTCCGGGGGTCCCGGGCGCGGTGCCGTTCTGGAAGGGCGAGGGCGTCGGCCGCCCGTACGAGCTCGGCGAGCGCATCGGCCGGGCCGCTCGCGAGCTCGTCTCCCTCCCCGACGCGAAGGCGGCGGAGCGGCTGGGCGCCGACTACCACCTCGACCCGCTCGCCGCCCGCAACCTCCTCACCTACCTGCGCGAGCAGGAGCGGGCGACCGGGGTCGTGCCCTCCGACCGGACCGTCGTCGTCGAGCGCTTCCGCGACGAGATCGGCGACTGGCGCGTCGTCCTCCTGACCCCGTTCGGCGGACGGGTCCACGCGCCGTGGTCGATGGCGCTGCAGGCGCGCCTGCGCGACGCGCTCGGCCTCGAGGCGCAGGCGATCTGGTCGGACGACGGGATCGCGCTCCACCTGCCCGAGGCCGATGCGGTGCCGCCGATCGCCGACTTGATGGTGGAGCCGGACGAGCTCGAGGACCTCGTCCTCGCGGAGGTCGGGCAGACGGCCCTCTTCGGCGCGCGCTTCCGCGAGAACGCGGCCCGGGCGCTCCTGATCCCGCGACGCCGGCCCGGCCAGAGGACGCCGCTCTGGCAGCAGCGGCTGAAGGCGCAGAGCCTGCTGCAGGTCGCGCGCCGCTACGGCTCCTTCCCGATCATCCTCGAGACCTACCGCGAGTGCCTGCAGGACGTCTTCGACCTGCCCGCGCTCCGGCGCATCCTGCAGTCCCTGCGGACGAGGGAGCTCGACCTCGTCGAGGTGGAGACGCCGTCCGCCTCGCCCTTCGCCTCGTCGCTCCTCTTCGACTACATCGCCACCTACATGTACGAGGACGACACGCCCGCGGCCGAGCGGCGGGCGCAGGCGCTGTCGCTCGACCGGGACCTCCTCCGCGAGCTCCTGGGGCAGGAGGAGCTCCGCGACCTGATCGACCCCGGCGCGCTGGACGAGGTCGAGACGTCTCTCCGGCCACGGCCGCGCAACGCCGACGAGCTGCACGACCTGCTCCGCCGCGTCGGCGACCTCCGGCCCGGCGAGCACGACGCCGGCTTCGCCGAGACCCTGCTGCGCGAGCGGCGGGCGATCCGCCTGCGGCACGGGAGCGGCGAGCTGCTCGTCGCTGCCGAGGACGCGGGCCTCTTCCGCGACGCGCTCGGGACGATGCCGCCCGGCGGGCTTCCCGACGCCTTCCTCGCTGCCGTCCCGGAGGCGCTGGACGTCCTCGTCCGCCGGTTCGTGCGCACCACCGGCCCGTTCACGACGGGGGCGCTCGCCGCGCGCTACTGGCTCGGCGAGGACGTCGTGCGCCAGATCCTCGCGCGGCTCGAGCAGGCCGGCGCGCTCGTCCGCGGCGAGATCCGGCCGGGGGGCACCGAGCGCGAGTGGTGCGACCCCGACGTCCTCCGGCGGCTGCGCCGCGCCTCGCTCGCCCGGCTCCGCCGCGAGGTCGAGCCGACCGAGCCGGTCGCCCTCGCCCGCTTTCTGCCGGCGTGGCACGGGATCGACCGGCGGGCGACGCTCGCCGAGGCGCTCGTGCCGCTGCAGGGCGTGACGCTGCCGGTGGGCCTCTGGGAGTCGGACGTGCTGCCGCGCCGCGTCCCCGGATACCTGCCGGCGCACCTCGACCAGCTCTGCGCCTCGGGCGAGGTCGTGTGGGTCGGCGCCGGCCTCGACCGTGTCGCGCTCTTCTTCCGCGAGGACGCGGGGGTGATCGGGCAGCCGGCGGCCGCGCCCGCGCCCGAGGGCCAGGCGGCGCGGCTGATCCGCGAGGCGCTGCAGGCGACCGCCGAGTTCTGGCCCGACCTGCTGCACCGCACGGGGCTCGACGCCGCTGAGGCGCTGCCCGCGCTGTGGGAGCTCGTGTGGGCCGGCGAGGTGGCGAACGACGCCTGGACACCGCTCCGCGCCGAGCGGCGCTACGGCGTCGAGGTCCCCGCCGACCGCCGCCGGCGATTCTCACGGACACGAGGCCGTGCCGCGAGCTCGACGACCGGTCGCTGGTCGCCGACCGCGCGGCTCTTCGCGGCGCCGCCGGAGCACCGCTCGC
>VGCB01000232.1 GCA_016870235.1 Actinomycetota bacterium
CACGGGGCGGCCGTGGCACCTGTGGGTGCAGCTCTACGACCGGTTCGAGCGGATCGACGGCCGCTGGCTGATCGCGGAGCACGCCCTCAACGGCGTCGACTCGATCCCGCCGCGCCCGGACATCCCGAAGGAGTGGTACACCGGGCATCCCGACCACCCGCCGACGGATCACCTGGCGCCGTGGCAGGAGCGGGGGCGGGCCTCGATCGCCATGAGCGCGCCCGACGTCGTGGCCGGGATGCGGCGCCTCCGAGCGTCCGTGCTCGCCGACGGTGCGCTCCCCGGCAAGGCGAAGGCGCTCTTCGCGGCGGCGGTGGCGGCGGCGAAGGGGCACGAGGAGCTGCTGCGCGCGTACCTGACGACTGCGCGAGAGGCGGGGCTCGCGCTCGAGGAGGCATGGGGCGCGGCAGCGGTGATTCTGATCTCGCGCGGCGAGGCGGTGGCCGAGCGGTTCGCGGTCGCCGTGATCGAGCTCTTCGGCTCGCCGCCTCCGTCCGAGCCGGCGCTTGCCGCCGACCTCGACGAGGCGGTCGCCTACCTCACCGAGTACTACGGCGCCGTCCCGCCGCGGTTCGCCTTCCTCGAGGACGTGTCGCCTGACGCGTTCGTCGGCCTGTACCTCCAGCACCGCGGCTCGCTTCGCAGCGAGGGGCTCGACCCAATCTGGCGTGAGCTCGTCGTCTGCGCGATCAACGCCGCCGACTTCCAGCCCGACCTGATGGCGATCCACGCGGGCGCCGCCCGCAAGCTCGGCGCGCCCAAGCAGGCGATCGCCGAGGCGGTGCTCGCGGCCCTTCCCGTCGCCGGCCTCGCCGTGTGGTCGAAGGCGGCGGACACGATCGCCGCGCTCGACTGAGCGCCCGCAACCTCAGAGCGAGGTGAGCCTCAGAGCGAGGTGAGCGTGGGCGCGAGCCGCCGGAGCTGGCCGAGGGAGTCGCTCCCGACCGCCTGCACCGCAACGTGGTCGGCGCCGGCGTCGAGGTGCTCCCGCACCCGCGCTGCGATCGCCTCCTCGTCGCCCCAGGCGACGAGCGCGTCGACGAGCCGGTCGGAGCCGCCGCCGTCGAAGTCCGCGTCCTCGAAGCCGAGGCGGCGCCAGTTGCTCACGTAGTTCTCGAGCGTGAGGTAGAGCGCGAGGTGGTCGCGCCCAGCGGCTCTCGCCGCGTCCGCATCCTCGGTCAGGACGACTGCCTGCTCGGGGAGGACGAGCTTTCCCGCTCCGACCGTCTCCCGGGCGAGGCGCGTGTGCTCCGGGGTGACGAGGTACGGATGCGTGCCGGCCGTGCGCTCGGCTGCGAGCGCCAGCATCCTCGGAGCGAGCGCGGCGATCACGACCTTCGCAGGCTCGGCGGGAGCGGGCAGCCGGTACTGCGCCGCGTCCATCTCGTCGAGGTAGGCGCGCATGTCGGTGAGCGGTCGCGCGTACACCTTGTTGCGCATCGGCGCGATCGCCCGGTGGCTCACCCCGATCCCGAGCAGGAACCGTCCGGGGAAGGCCTCGGCCAGGGTGTTGGCGCCGTTCGCCATCGCGATCCCGTCACGCGCCCAGATCGTCGCAATCCCGGTCGCGACGACGATCCGTTCGGTGGCTCCGAGCAACGTCGCCGCGTGCGCGAACGCCTCCCGGTTGAACGGGCTCTCGCCGAACCAGAGCGAGCCGTACCCGAGCTCCTCGAGCTCGCGCGCGGCCGTGCGCTCGGCCGCGGCCGGCTCGAGCGCGATCGGGCCGAGCCAGACGCCCACCTTCCCCAGATCTCTCATGCCGTGCTCCTCTCGCGGGTCGTCGCCTCGATCCTACGGTCTCCGTTGCGCGCACACGCCGGGTGCGAGATGATCGCCGCATGGCAGAGATCGACGACATCCGCGCTCGGCTCGACCTGCTCGAGGCGGAGCGGGAGGTTCTCCGCAACCTCCACCGGTACGCGCAGTGCATCGACTACGGCGACGAGGCGGGCTGGGTCGACTGCTTCACCGAGGACGGGGTCTTCGACATCCGGCCGCGGCTCGAAGGCTCGCACCAGCCCGACCGTCTGATCAGCGGGCGGGAGGAGCTCCGGGCCTTCATCGCGCGCCACACGCGGGCTCCCGAGCTCTGGCACAAGCACATGATCGTGGAGCCGCTGATCGACGTCGATCTCGCGGCCGGCACCGCGACCTGCAGCTGCTACCTGTTCGTGCTGATGGAGAACGAGGACGCCCCCGTCCTACGCGTCTTCGGCCGCTACCGCGACGAGCTCGCGAAGGGTGCCGACGGCCGCTGGCGCTTCGCGCGCCGCATCGCCGAGGTCGAGTCGATGCGCAAGGGCCTGCCGCCGTTCGTCGACGGTAGACCGGGTCCTCGATGAACTGAAGCGTCTGGCTGCGCGCGTCTGCTTGGTGGTAGACCGAGGTAGCAGTCGCGGCGCACACCCGGATCCTGTCCACTTGCCCTTCCGCGTCTGGCTGAAGCCAGGCTCTTCTTGCCTGCCGAGCTCTCTCGCGTCTGCTGGGTGAGGGACGGTAGGTAGCAGACGCGAGAGAGCTCGGATCCTGAAGCCGGGCTGTGTTGGTTTGCCGGGTGCGCGCGCGTCTGCTGGGTGTGGGACGGGAGGTAGCAGACGCGCGCGCACCCGGATCCTGAAGCCGGGAACCTGCGGTTCCCTGGGACCCTCCCTTGCGATCGAGTCCGGCACCGCGCCACCGCTCCTCCGCGTCTGGCTTCGGCCAGACGCGTCTGCAGGAACAAGGCAGTCTGGACGGGATCGGGCTTCGGTGTTCTGATCCCCGGGGCGGTCTACGGCGTCCGTTGGACGCGTCTGGCTGAAGCCAGACGCGGAAAGGGAGATGCAGGACACGAATGCAGGAGGGGTTCCCAAGGGGAACCCCGTTCCCCTGGCTTCAGGATCCGGGAGTGCGCGCGTCTGCTACGTCGGTCCCTCGCCCAGCAGACGCGCGCACACACGGCAAACAAACACAGCGCGTCTGGTACCTCGGTCCCTCACCCACCAGACGCGCGAGAACACGGCCGGGCAGGCAATCAACACAGCGCGAGAACACCGCCAGGCCAGACGCTACAGTGGATCGGTCCACCGCCGAGCACGGGAGACGCGACGAGCATGGCAGCCAGGGAGGCGGAGCCGGTCGGCTCGCTCCGCGAGGTGAGAGACGCCGGCCTCGATCGCGAGGATCTCCTCGGCATCTACCGGAACATGCTGATCGCGCGGGGGATCGAGGAGCGCGGGCACATCCTCTACAAGCAGGGCCGCATTCCCGGCTCGTTCTACACGGGCCGCGGCAACGAGGGCTCCGCTGTCGGCGTCGCGACCGCGATGGGCCCCGAGGACGTCGGGACGCCGGTGCAGCGCGACATGGGCGTCCACATCACCCGCGGGATCGAGCCGTGGCGGATCTTCGCGCAGTACATGGGCCGGATCGACGGGCCCACGCGCGGGCGCGACGGGAACATCCACCTCGGCGACCCGCGGCTCGGGCTGCACCCGATGGTCAGCCACCTGCCGGCGATGCTGCCCGTCGCCGTGGGCATGGCGCTCGCCTTTCGGATCCGGGAGGAGGCTCGCGTCGCAGTCGCCTGGACGGGCGAGGGCGCGATGGCGCGCGGCGACGCGCACGAGGCGATGAACTTCGCGGGCGTCAGACGGCTGCCGGTCGTCTTCGTCGTCGACAACAATCAGTGGGCGTACTCGACGCCGACCCATCTCCAGTACGCGGTCGAGCATCTCGCCGACCGCGCATCCGCCTACGGGTTCGACGGGGTGGTCGTCGACGGCACGGACGTCCTCGCCGTCTACCGCGAGGCGCGTCAGGCGATCGAGAAGGCACGGTCGGGCGGCGGGCCGACGCTGATCGAGTCGATCACGCTGCGCATGGAGGGGCATGCGGTGCATGACGACGCCTCCTACGTCCCGCGCGAGCTGATCGAGGAGTGGCGACGGCGCGATCCCATCGTCCGCTTCCAGGCCTGGCTGCGCGAGAACGCCGACCTGGACGAGGAAGAGGACGCGGCGATCGGGGAGCGCGTGAAGCAGCTTCTCGCCGACGCCCTCGAACGGGCGGAGGCCTCCCCGCAGCCCGATCCCGCCACCGTCGCCGCGGGTGTCTACGCCGATCCGGACGAGCTCGACACGCCACACCACCGATGAGCGGGACGGCACCATCGACGAGCCCGTGGGCCTGTCACCGATGACCGAGCGGACGTACCTGCAGGCGATCAGCGACGGCCTCCGCCAGGAGATGCAGCGCGACCCGCGCGTCTTCGTGCTCGGCGAGGACGTCGGGCTGTACGGCGGCGCCTTCAAGGTGACGCAGGGCTTCCAGGCGGAGTTCGGCCCGTGGCGCGTGATCGACATGCCGCTGGCCGAGACCGCGATCGTGGGCGGGGCGACCGGCGCGGCGCTGATGGGGATGCGCCCGGTGGCGGAGATGCAGTTCGCCGACTTCATCTCCTGTGCGTGGGATCACCTGGTCACGGTCGCCGCCAAGCAGCACTACCGGGCCGGATCACCGATCCCGATCGTCGTCCGGCTGCCCTCGGGCGGAGGCTTCTCGGGCGGGCCGTTCCACTCGCAGAACCCGGAGAGCTCGTTCGCGCACATCCCGGGCCTCAAGATCGTCTGCCCGTCGACGCCCGAGGGCGCGAAGGGCCTCCTCGCGAGCGCGATCGACGACCCCAACCCCGTCCTCTACTTCGAGCACAAGCACCTGTACCGCCGGATCAAGGGCCCCGTCCCGGACGAGCGGTACACGACCCCGTTCGACGTCGCGCGCATCCACCGGCCGGGCGACGACGTCACCGTGGTCACGTGGGGCGCGATGGTGCACACGGCGGCGGAGGCGGCGGCGGTGCTCGCGCGCGAGGAGGTCTCGGTCGAGGTGCTCGATCTCCGCACGCTGATCCCGTTCGACCGGGAAGGCGTGCTCGAGAGCATCCGGCGGACGTCGAAGGTGCTGGTGCTGCACGAGGACGTCCGCACCGGCGGCTTCGGCGCCGAGATCGCCGCCACGATCGCGAAGGAGGCCTTCGAGAGCCTCGACGCACCCGTCATGCGCATCGGCGCGCCCGACGCGCCCGTCCCCTTCGCGCCCTCACTGGAGAAGGCGTACATCCCACAGGTCGACGACGTCGTCGCCGGGCTCCGCCAACTGGCGGCATATTAGGCAAGCTCGCGGCAACATTGAGGAGGAGCTACGTGTCCATCGGAACGCAGATCGAGGTCGTGATGCCCCAGATGGGCGTGTCGGTCTCGGAAGGCACGATCACCAAGTGGCTCAAGCGCGCCGGCGACGCCGTCGCGCAGGACGAGCCGCTGCTCGAGATCTCGACCGACAAGGTGGACACCGAGGTGCCGAGCCCCGGAGCCG
>VGCB01000233.1 GCA_016870235.1 Actinomycetota bacterium
CCGCCGGAGCCACGGGCTGGCCGCCCGTCCCGCCGTCGCCTCGCCGACCGGTCTTGCGGCCGAGGAGCAGCACGCCGCCGACGATCAGCGCAGCCGCGACGACGACGCGGCCGCCGTCAGTGAGGCCGTGCCAGCCGAAGAGCAGGAGCGCTCCGAGCAGGAGCCCCGCCATCCCGAGCACGGTCGGGACGTCGAGCTGGGCGGAGGGCACGCCGTCGTCGATCTCTCCCTTCGGCATCACGAAGAAGCAGATGCCGTAGAGCACGATCCCGATGCCGCCGGCGAAGGCCAGCGCGACGAACGCGATCCTGACGATGGTCGGGTCGACGCCGAGGTAGTGCCCGATGCCGGCGGCGACGCCGGCGATCTTCCGATCCGGCGTCCGCACGAGCCTCTTCGGCGCGTCACCGAGGGTCCCCTGGCTGGTGGTGTCGTTCATGAGCCGAATGGTGCGCGTCGGAGCGCGGCGGGGCAATCGGCGATCTCTCCGGCCCGACCCCGAGCGACTCCGGGGTCGCTCAGGGTCATCCCTCTCGCCGTGCCGGCGATCACGCTGGAATCATTGGGACATGTCGACGACGACGTCGGTCTCCCGCACCTCCGTTCCGGGGCTCCGCAAGGACGGGAAGATGCTCGCCGGCGTCGCCGCCGGCCTTGCCGATGCGGCCGGCGTCGACCCGCTGGTCGTGCGGCTCGCGTTCGTGGCACTGACGGCGGCGGGCGGGGTCGGCATCCTCCTCTACGTCCTCTGCTGGGGCGTGATGGCCTCGCTCGGGACGCAGGCGACGCCGATGTCCGGCGGCGAGGATGCCTCGCTCCGCCTCAACCGCGTCCTCGGGATCGCGCTCCTCACGGTCGGCGTCGCACTCGCCGTCGATGCGATCGGCCTCGGCTTCGGCGGCACCGTCGCCCCGCCGATCGGGCTCGTCGCCCTCGGCCTCCTCGTCGCCTGGCATCGAGGGCGCCTCGGCGTGCTCGTCGACGGCGACTGCACGCGCCTGATCCGGGTCGTCGCCGGGCTCGTCCTCACCGGTGCGGGGATCGTCGGGCTCGTGGCGCTCAACCTCGACTTCGCCGATGCCCGCGACACGCTCTTCCTCTCGGCCGCCGTCGTCATCGGCCTCGGGCTCGTCCTCGCCCCGACCGTCTCCGGGCTCGTGCGCGATCTCGGCGACGAGCGGCGCCAGCGCGTCCGCTCGGAGGAGCGCGCGCGGATGGCGGCGCACCTGCACGACTCGGTGCTGCAGACGTTGGCGCTGATCCAGCGGAGCGCCGACGACCCCGCGCGGATGCGCGCGCTCGCGCGGAGCCAGGAGCGCGAGCTCCGCAACTGGCTCTACGGGGGTGAGGGGGAGAGCGCGAGCGGCCGGCTGCGGGTCGAGCTCGAGCGGATCTGCGCCGACGTCGAGCACCTGCACGGCGTCCCCGTCGAGCTCGTCGTCGTGGGCGACGTCGAGACCGACCCGCGTGTCCGCGAGGCGCTCGCCGCCGCACGCGAGGCGATCGTGAACGCGGCCCGGCACTCAGGCGCCCCGCGCGTCGACGTGTTCGCGGAGGTGGGGCCGGAGGCGCTCGAGCTGTACGTCCGCGACGTCGGCTCGGGCTTCGACCCGGCAGCGGCGCCTCCCGACCGCCGAGGGGTGCGCGACTCGATCGTCTGGCGGATGGAGCGCGCGGGCGGCAGCGCGGCGATCTCGTCCGCGGCCGGCGGCGGGACCGAGGTCGAGATCGTCCTCCCGCGGGCGGCGCCGTGACGATCCGGGTCGTCGTCGTCGACGACCACGAGCTCGTCCGTGCCGGCATCCGGTCGGAGCTCGCGGGCCGCGTCGAGATCGTCGGCGAGGCCGGCGACGCGATCGAGGCGGTCGACGCGATCGCTCGCGCGCTGCCCGACGTCGTGCTGCTCGACGTCCACCTGCCGGGCGGCGGGGGGCCCGCCGTGATCGCCGGCTGCGTCGAGCGAGGCGTGGTCACCCGCTTCCTCGCCCTCTCCGTCTCCGACGCCGCCGACGACGTGATCGCCGTGATCCGCGCCGGCGCCCGCGGCTACGTGACGAAGGCGATCTCGGGCGACGAGCTCGTCGACGCGATCGAGCGCGTGGCGGCGGGGGACGCCGTGTTCTCGCCGCGGCTCGCCGGGTTCGTCCTCGACGCGTTCGGCGCCGATCTCGCCGCGCCTGCCGACCCCGAGCTCGACCTCCTCTCGCCGCGCGAGCGCGAGGTCATGCGCCTCCTCGCCCGTGGGTACGCCTACAAGGAGATCGCGCGACGCCTCTCGATCTCGATCAAGACCGTGGAGACCCACGCTTCGGCCGTGCTCCGCAAGCTGCAGCTCTCGAGCCGCAACGAGCTCGCGAGCTGGGCCGCCCGCCGGCGGCTGCTCTAGAAGCTCCAACAACATGAGCACGGGCCGTCTGGCCGTGCTGGGCGCTGCGCTGCTTCGTCCTCGGTCGCGCCCGTAGCGGGCTGCGAGCGCTCCCTCCGTCCTCGCATCGCACTCGCCCATCACGCCAGCCAGCGCGTGGTCGTTGTGTTAGAGCTTCTTCGTCATGCGATGGACGGGATCCGTCGCCGGGATCCCCTGAAGCGGCTGCGGCATCGCCGCGCCGGTTGTCGAGGTGACGTTCTCCCCGTCCGACTTCAGTCGGACGGCTACGCCGCGACTGCGGCTGCGATGTCGCCCGTGGCCGCGTCGGCCTGTGCCAGCACCGCGGCGAGCGCCTCCACGACCGCGGGGTCGAGGCTGCGGCCGGCGGAGCGGCGGAGCTGGCCGATCGCCTCCTCGCGCGAGAGCGGCGGCTGGTACGGGCGTCCCGCGGTGATCGCGGAGAACGCGTCGGCGCAGGCGACGACGCGCGCCTCGAGCGGGATCGACTGGTTGGCGAGGCCCTCCGGATAGCCCGAGCCGTCCCAGCGCTCGTGGTGGTAGAGCACGGCGGAGGCAGCGTCGCGGATGGCGGGGATCCCCCGGACGATCTCGGCGCCGAGCGTGACGTGGCTGTGGAGGATCTCGCGCTCCTCGTCGTCGAGCGCCGACTGCTTGGCGATCACGCGGTCGGGGATCGCGAGCTTCCCGATGTCGTGGATCCAGCCGCCGAGGCGGCAGCGCATGACGAGGGAGTCCGAGAGGCCGAGATGCATGGCGATCCTGGCGGCGAGCTCGGCGACCTCCTCGCAGTGGCGCTCCGGGCTCGCCTCCCGCACGCTCACCGCGAGCGCGAGCGCCTGGGCGAGCCGCACCGACTCGGGCTCATCCTCGACGGTCTCACCGGGTGCGATGTCCGTGAACAGCACCGCCCGGTTGCGGCCGCGCCGCTTGGCGGCGTAGAGCGCGCGGTCGGCGAGGTCGACGATTGCCTCGACGCTCGAGCGGTGGTCCCGGACGACCACGCCTCCGACCGACACGGTCACGTTGAGCCGTCGTCCCTCGCCGAGCTGCACCGGCGCGAACGCCGCCATCTTCCGGATGCGCTCGGCCACGACCCGCACCTCGCTCTCCCCGGTCGCGCCCGGGAGCACGACGGCGAACTCCTCGCCGCCCCACCGCGCGACGGTGTCGTACTGACGGACGCAGCAGCGGATGCGGCGGCCGACCTCGCGGATCACCACGTCGCCCGCGTGGTGGCCGTAGACGTCGTTCACCTGCTTGAAGTGGTCGATGTCCAGGATGAGCACTCCGGGGGTCGAGCGATTGCGTCCTGCTCTCGTGATCTCGGCCGCGATCGCCTCCTCGGCGTGCCGGCGGTTGTGAAGGCCCGTGAGGGCGTCGATCAGCGACTGCTGCTCCGCCTCCGCCCGGGCGCGCTCGTTGCCGGCCGCGAGCCGCTTGAAGGCCCAGGCCGAGAGCACGACGAGCACCACGGCGAGCCCCAGCAGGCCGCCGACGATGCGCTCGATCCCGTGCGGGCCGCCGCCTGCGTCGGCGGCGTGACGGAGCTCACGCGTCGCGATCAGGGCCGCGGCGGCCGTGCAGCCGACGCTCAGGGCGACGAGGGTGGAGGGGAGGGACGGACGGCGCATTCCGGGTGGTGTTCGTCCCCGAAACCGCGTAGTTGAGCCCGCCGGAAGCGGAAGCGGTGAGGCCGACTCGCGCGCCCGTTGCAGGCGACCTGACCGCCGGCGGGCGGCTCCCGAAACCCTCGGCCGGCACGTGAGATCGTGGCTCGCCTGATCTACCCTCAGGTGGTGGAGATCGACGCAGCCGGGCGGGTCGTCGCGCTCTCGAGCCCCGAGAAGGTGTTCTTCGAGGCGCGGGGGGAGACGAAGCTCGATCTGGTCCGCTACTTCCTGGCGGTCGAGCAACCTGTCCTCCGCGCGATCGGCGGCCGGCCGGTGCTGATGGAGCGGTACCCGGACGGGGCGAGCGGGAAGTCGTTCTTCCAGAAGCGCGTGCCGAAGGGTGCGCCTGCATGGCTCGAGACGGCGGTCGTCTCGACGCCGAACGGCACGAGCTCGGACGCGCTCGTCGTCGCCGACATCGCGCACGTCGTGTGGGCCGTCAACCTCGGCTGCCTCGGGTTCCACGCCTGGCCGAGCCGGGCCGCCGACCTCGCGCACGCGGATGAGCTGCGCATCGACCTCGACCCGCAGCCGGGGGTGACGCTCGCGATGGTGCGCGAGGCGGCGGCCGAGGCCCGCGCGCTCCTGGTCGAGGTGGGCCTGGAGGGCTTCCCGAAGACGACCGGCCGCGACGGCATCCACGTCTACTGCCGGCTCGAGCCGCGGTACGACCCCTACCAGGTGCGCGCCGCGGCGGTCGCCTTTGCGCGCGAGCTCGAGCGACGGCGCGGCGATCTGATCACGGCGCAGTGGTGGAAGGAGGATCGCGGCCGGCGCGTGTTCTGCGACTTCAACCAGAACGCCCCGCACAAGACCGTGTTCGCCGCCTGGGGCGCGCGGCCGCGGCCGACCGGGCAGGTCTCGATGCCGTTCCGCTGGGAGGACCTGGAGGCGGTCGAGCCGGACGCGTTCTCGATCGCGACCGTACCGGGCCTCGTTGCCGAGCGCGGCGACCCGTGGGAGGCGATCGACGCGCGACCCGGCTCGCTCGACCTCCTCCTCGCCTGGTCGGAGCGCGATCTCGCCGACGGCCTCATGGACGCGCCGTGGCCGCCGGTCTACCCGAAGATGCCCAACGAGTCGCCCCGAGTCTCGGCCAGCCGCGCCCGCAAGCCGCCTCCGGAGGAGGCGGACGACGGCTGACGGGCCCGCGGCGCGTTGTGCCTGGAAGGTGGTCGAGGCGAAGTGGCCGGGCACCCACGAGGCGCTGCACGGATTCGATCCCGAGCGGTTGGCGGCCCTCGTCCCGCCGGAGATCGACGAGCGCGCGCAGGACACGCGCTTGATCCG
>VGCB01000234.1 GCA_016870235.1 Actinomycetota bacterium
GAGGCAAGGGCCGCGTCCGATCACGGGAGCGCGGCGCCGGCCGTCCGGAGGTGGAGATCGATGGCGCGACTGAAGTCCTCGTCGCCGTGCCCCGCGTCGACGGCGCGCGCAAACGCGGCATGAGCCACCTCGAGCGCCGGCACGGGCACCCCGAGCTCCCGTGCCAGCGACTCGACGATCCGCATGTCCTTGCACATGAGGTCGAGCGAGAACCGCTTGGCGAAGTCGTCTCGGAAGAGCGTGTCGGGCAGCCACTCGCGGAGGAGCCAGCTCGAGCCGCTACCGCCGGCGATCGCCTCGGCGGCCCGCCGGACGTCGACGCCCGCCTTCGCGGCCAGGGCGAGCCCCTCGGCGATCCCCTGGACGATGACGGCGCCCATCAGGTTGTTCGCGAGCTTCGTGATCGCCCCGTGGCCGGGCGGGCCGACGTGGACGACGGACGAGCCGAGCGCCGCCAGGACCGGCCCGGCGCGCGCCACGGGCTCGTCGGCGCCGCCGACCATGATCGCGAGCTTGCCGGCGGCGGCTCGACCGGGGCCGCCGCTGACCGGGCAGTCGAGCACGTCGACCCCGCGAGGGGCGAGTCGCTCGCCGAGGCCGATCACGGTCGCGGGCGCGACGGTGCTCATGACCAGCAGAAGCGACCCGTCGCGAAGCGTCGCCTCCATCTCGGTCACCGCAGCCTCGATCTCCGGCGTGTCGGGAAGGACGACGACGACGACGTCGCTCTCGCGGGCGAGGTCGGCCGCGGAACCAGCGATGCGGCCTCCGCACGCTTCGGCTGCGGCGCGGGCGTCGGGCGAGACGTCGTAGGCGCCGGTCTCGAAGCCGGCGCGGACGAGGCTCGCGACGAATCCCCGGCCGAGCGACCCGGCGCCGAGGACGCCGACCGTCACGCGCCGAGAGCCTCGGGCGCGAGCTGAGCCGCGAGCTCCCGGCCGCGATCGCCCGTCCAGAGGACGAAAGCGCCGAAGCGGTCGACGGCGAGATCGAACTCCTCCGGGAGCACGATCGTCGTGTTCGCGAGCTCGATCACGGCGGGACCCTCGACGATGCCGCCGGTCGCCAGGGCGAGGCCGTCGAGCACGCGTGTCTCCACGAGCCGTCGCTCCGCGCGCGACCAGACGGCGCGGACTCCGAGCTCGGCGCGGCCGGGATCGCCGCCGTCCGCTGCGAGCGGGCGCTGCTCGGGCTTCCGCGTCGAGCCGACCGCCGAGAGACGCACGGCCAGCACCTCGATCGGCATCTCCGGGGACTGGTAGCCGAACAGGAGGTCGTGCTGGGCGTGGAACGCGGCCGCGATCGCGTCGAGCGCCACGTCCGCGATCGGCACGGTCAGCTCGTGCCATTGCCCGACGTAGCGGAGGTCGAGGGCCGCATGGGTCGAGATCCGCTCGGCCGGGACGCGCTCGCGATCGAGGATCGCCCGACCCTCCGCCTCCATCTCGGCCAGCAGCCCGGAGAGATGGGAGGGATCGATCTCGGCGAGGCTCGCCTTCAGGGAGCGCACGAAGTCGTGCTTGAAGTCGCACATGAGCATGCCGGCGGCGCAGAAGATGCTCGACTCCCGCGGCACGACGAGCAGCGGGATCTCGAGCTCGGACGCGATCGCAGCCGCATGCACGGGGCCGGCGCCGCCGGCGACGACGAGCGGGAAGTCGCGCGGGTCGAGCCCGCGGCGCACGCTGATGTCGCGGACGCCGGTCGCCATCGCCACGTTGATCACGTCGTAGATGCCTGCGGCCGCCTCCTGCACGGAGATCCCGAGCGGCTTCGCGATCCGCTCCTCGATCGCCTGGGCCGCGGCGTCGCGGTCGAGCGGCATCTCGCCACGCAGGAAGCTCCGCGGGTCGAGGTAGCCGAGCACGAGGTCGGCGTCGGTCGTCGTCGGCTCGGTGCCGCCGCGGCCGTAGCAGACCGGTCCCGGCTTCGCGCCCGCACTCTGCGGGCCGACCTGGAGCATGCCGCCGTCGTCGACCCGCGCGATCGAGCCGCCGCCCGCGCCGATCGTGTGGATGTCGATCATCGGCAGCGCGATCCGCCAGCGGTCGACGAGGCCGTCGGTCATCACGAGCGGCACCCCGTCCTTGACGAGAGCGGCGTCGAAGCTCGTGCCGCCCATGTCGATCGTGATGCAGTCGTGGACGCCGTGCGGCGCGAGCTGCCACAGCCCCGCGGTCGGTCCCGAGGCCGGGCCCGACAGCAGCGAGAGGGCCGCACGCTCGGCGACCTCGGCCGGCGCGCCGACGCCGCCGTTCGACTGCATGATCAGCAGCACGCCGCCGAAGTCGAGGTCGGCCAGGCGCCGGGTCAGCGCCTGCAGGTAGCGGGTGATGATCGGCCCGACGTACGCGTTCAGGACCGTGGTCGAGGTGCGGTCGTAGTAGCGCACCTGCGGCAGCAGGTCGCTCGACGCCGTCACGTACGCGCCCGGCAGCAGCTCCCGGACGAGGTCGCGCGTCCGCTGCTCGTGCGCCGGGTTCGCGGGCGAGTGCATGAAGCAGATCGCGACCGCCTCCACGTCCTCCCTCGCGAACGCGGCGCAGGCGTGGCGGACTGCGCCCTCGCCGAGCGGCGTCACCTCGGTGCCCGCGTAGTCGACGCGACCGGGGACGCCGATGCGCCGGTACCGCGGGACGAGCGGGACGGGCGGCTGGATGCGGTTGTCGTACGACGCCTCGCGCAGGCCGTACCGGAGCGCGAGGGTGTCGCGAAAGCCCTTCGTGCCGAGGAGCCCGGTCTTCGACCCGCGGTGCGTGAGGACGGCGTTCGTCGTCACGGTCGTGCCGTGGACGATCACCTCGGTCTGGGCGAGCAGCGCGCGTGCATCGCCGCCGAGCTGCCGGCCCATCTCCTCGAGCCCGGTGACGAACCCGACCGAGGGGTCGTCCGGCGTCGAGCTCGTCTTGTGCACGAGCCGGAAGTCGTCGTCGCCGACCAGCAGGAAGTCGGTGAACGTGCCGCCGACGTCGATACCGAGACGGAAGCTCATCGCCACTCACACCCCCCGTCCGACTTCAGTCGGACGGCTGTCGGATCGAGCGTGGCGCCGCGGTGCCGTCCGACTGAAGTCGGACGGGACGGAGTGGAGTGGCGGCTCGCCCGCATCACGAGGCGACCCCCGCGCGCAGCCGCGCCGTCTCGGCCTCGTCGATCCCGGACAGATCGGCGAGCACGGCGACCCCATAGCTCGCACGCGCCTTCTCGGCGGAGACGAGCCCGTCGCGCACCTCCTCGAACACCTTCGCCGCGTCGCGCCGGCGCGGGTCGCCGTAGCCACCCCCGCCGCCGTTCCGTGCGACGCACACGGTGCCGACCGGGATGTCCGTGACGAGCTCCTTCGAGCCCCACTCCTTCGACGTCCCGTCGGGGAAGTGGAGCGTCAGCTCGTTGAGACCAGCGGGCTCGCCGCCGAAGAGGCCCGGCGCAGGGTCGGCACCCTCCGCCGCCGAGTCGTCGCCGACCGTGCAGCCGAGCATGCCGAGCCCGTAGAAGCGCCAGCTCGAGGTCGTGCCGAGCCCGCCACGCCACTCTCCGGCACCGGCCGAGTCGGGGAGGTACTCGTAGTACTCCATGAAGTGCGGCGTGGCGAGCTCGTGCATCTCCATGTCCGGCGACCGCATCGACCCGGGCGTGCCGGTGAAGCCGAGGGCGTCGAACCCGTCGGACCCGAGCATCGCGCCGGGGCCGCCGCGCATGAAGATCGAGAGCGAGACCGACGGCGCGTTCGTCCGCGGGTCGAGGCCGGCCTGGCTCGTGCAGAGGAGCTGGTTCCAGCCGGCTGTGACCCGGTCGGGCAGCGCGTCGGCGAGGGCGAGCATGATCGACTCGAGCACCTCGTCGCACATCTGGTTGCCGAAGATCGACGACGCAGGGAAGCGCGGATTGAGCAGCGAGCCCTCCCGGAAGATCGTGGTCACCGGCGCGAACAGCCCCTCGTTCGTCGGCACGTCGACGCCGCCGGCGTTGATCAGCATCATGAACGCGATCCGGATCGCCCCGTGCGCCGACGCGGGCGGCATGTTCGTGAACCCGGGCGCCTGGTCGTCCGTCCCGGAGAAGTCGAACGTGATCTCCGAGCCCTTGACCGTGATCTCGACGGCGATCCTGTAGCGCCTCGACGGGTCGAGCCCGTCGGACTGCATCCAGCTCTCGCCGTGGTAGACGCCGTCCGGCCAGCGCTCGAGCTCGGCCCGCACCTGCCGCTCCGAAGCGGCGATCACGTAGTCCATGTGCGTGTGGAACGACTCGCGCCCGTAGCGGCCGATCACGTCAAGCAGGCGGCGCTTGCCGATCGTGCAGGCGCCCATCATCGACTTGATGTCCTCCCAGACGATCTCGAAGCGGATGTTCGCCTTCACGAGCTCCCAGACGTCCTCGCGGAGCTTGCCCCGGTCGACGAGCTTGAGCGGCGGGATCCGGAACGCCTCCTGCCACACCTCGCGCGCGTTCGGGTCGTAGCCGCCCGCGGTCATGCCGCCGATGTCGGCCATGTGCCCCTTGCTCGCCGTCCACGCGACGAGCTGCCCGTCGGCGAAGACCGGCATGTAGACGCCGACGTCTGCGTTCTGGTTGCCGCCGGTGTAGACGTCGTTGTGGAGGATGACGTCGCCGTCGTGGAGGTCGTCCTCGAACCGCTCGAGGATGTAGGGGAGGGGCGGGCCGGCGCCATTCGCGATGATCGACGCGTACTCGGTCTGCGCGAGCGTGCGGCCGGCGGGGTCGAAGACGACGGTGACGAGGTCGCCGATCTCGTTGAAGATCGGCGAGCGCGACGAGCGCATCAGCACCGTCGCCATCTCCTGCGTGATCGCGTGGACGCGCCGCTGCAGGACGGACGCGAGGATCGGGTCGGCGGTGAGGGTCATCGGCCCGTGTCGATGTCGTGGGGAGTGTCGTGCGGCAGGGCGGAGCGGCGCGACCGGGCGGCGGCGGAAAGGCTCATGTCGTGCTCCTCCTTGCGTCGGACGACGGCGTGCTGCAACCTCGCGGAGACGGTCGATCCTACGGGAGGTTTCGTAACATGTCAGATGCTGTGACGCAAGCGCGACCGGCGACCGCCTCCGGGGTGACCTACGACTTCACCGGCTCGGTCGTGCTCGTCACGGGCGCGGCGCGTGGTATGGGCCGCGACCTCGTGCAGCGGTTCGCGGGTGCCGGCGCATCGGTGATGGCGAGCGACGTCGCGCCCGAGCCGGTGCCGGGGCTCGACTACGCGACCGCGACGGCCGACGACCTCTCGGCGACGGTCGAGTCGGCTCGCGGGCTCGGCGGCGGTGAGGTCGACGTGCGCCGCTGCGACGTCCGCTCGGAGGAGGAG
>VGCB01000235.1 GCA_016870235.1 Actinomycetota bacterium
ATGTCCTCCATCGCGCCGCCGCCCATGCTCGCGGCGTGGAGGTGGACGACCTCGACGTAGAGCTTCCCCCAGACGCAGATCCCGTGCCAGCCGCTCGCGACGAGCCCGCTGAACGGGCCCTCGGCGGCTGCGGCCTCGTCGACGTGGAAGCGCTGCGGATCCCACTTGCGGGCGAACGCGACGATCTCCTCGGCGGTCGGCGTCCACGTCCCGAGCTCGGTCACCTGCCCGGCGGGGAAGTCCTCGAAGTGGAGCGTCCCGCTCACTCTCCCCGCCTGCGCAAGAAGTTCGTGCCGCGGATCGTGGTCGCGACCTCGCCGGCCTGATTGACGACCGTGCCCTCGAAGGCGACGATGCCGCGATCCGGCCGCGAGGACGAGACGCGCGCCTCCAGCACCTTCGCCGTCCCCGTGAGGACGTCGCCCGGTCGCACCGGCACGTGCCAGCGGATCTCGTCCAGGCCCGGCGAGCCGAGGGTCGCGGCCCGGGAGAGCACGGCGTCGACGTACAACCGCATCCAGATCACGCCGCTGTGCCTCCCGCTGGCGATCAGGCCGCCGTACGGGCCGTCCGGCGGCGCATCCGGGTCGGTGTGGAACGGCAGCGGGTCCCACGCGAGGCCGAACTCCACGATCTCCTCCGCGGTCACCTCCCACGTGCCGAGCGCGAACTCCCGACCGGGTGCGAAGTCGTCGAAGTGGAGCAAGTCGTCCATCGGCAGCCAAACTGTAGGGCTCCGTCATCCGTCCACGCGCGGGAGCGGTCGCGTTGCAGAACGTTCGCAGGCTCGGGCGCGTCGCTCTACACTCGCGCACGTGACCCTGATCGGCGACGTGAACGGCACGTACACGGAGATCGTGACGTGGGTCTTCTCGTCCACCATCGCCGCGAAGGCGTGGCTCGCGACGATCGCGCTGGCGCTCGTCGTCGTACAGGTGCTCACCGCATCGCGGATGTGGGGACGGACGCGCCGCCTGCTCCCGTTCGACGTTCCGTCGGTCGCGCGCGTCCATCGCTGGTCCGGTCGCCTCGCGTTCGCCTTCACGCTCCCGGTGTTCTTCCATTGCGTCTTCATCCTCGGCTTCGAGACGACGGACATGCGCGTCGGGGCGCACGCCGTCGTCGGCTCGTTCCTGTACGGCGTCTTCGCCGCGAAGGTCCTCGTGATCCGGACGCGCAAGGCGGCACGGAGGGAGAGCTATCCGCACTGGGTGCTGCCGCTCGCCGGCGGCCTGCTCACGGCCGGCTTGACGACGCTCTGGCTCACCTCGAGCCTCTGGTACTTCACCGATGTCCGCTTCGGGTTCTGATGGCCTCCGCCCGTCTCCGGCTCCTGCTCGCCCCGCTCTCGCTCTTTGCCTACGTGACGGCGATGGTGGTGACGCTTGCGCTCGTGCACCCCTTCTCGCCCGAGGCGCCCCGCGGCGCGGTCGAGCTCGGCGACGCCTACAGCGGGGGCATCGTGTACGAGCAGACGTGTGCCGGCTGTCACGGCGAGGGTGGCAAGGGTGGCGGCGTCGGCCCTCCGCTGGCCGGTCGCGCGCTCGATCTCGCGCTCGCCTCCGCGCGGATCGACCAGGGCGCGGGTGCGATGCCGCCCGCTCTCGTCGCCGGGAGGCAGAAGGCGGACGTGCTGGCGTACCTCGCGACGCTGGCCGAGTAGGCTTCCCGCGTGCAGGTCACCGGCCGCATCGTGCGCGTCAAGCTGGCGCAGACGTTCCGCATCTCGCGGGAGACGCAGGACTCGGCGGACGTGATGCAGGTGTCGATCCGGCACGGCGAGCACGTCGGCGTGGGAGAGGCCTCGCCGATCGCTCGCTACGAGGAGTCCGCGGAGTCCGCTCTCGCCTTCGTCACCGAGCACGGCCACCTCGTCGGCGACGACCCGTTCGCGCTCGAGGAGATCGAGGCGCGGGTGCGCGCCGTCCCCGGCGAGCTCGCCGCCAAGTCGGCCCTCGACGCCGCGCTCCACGATCTCCAGGGCAAGATCCTCGGGATCCCGGTCTGGAAGCTCCTCGGGCTGCCGCGGCTCGGCCCGCCGACGTCGTTCACGATCTGGCTCGGCGACCCGGACGACATGGCGCGGCGGGCGGAGCAGGCGGCGAAGCGGTTCCGACGCCTGAAGCTGAAGCTCGGCGGCGCCGACGGGCTCGACGTCGAGCGGGCGCGGGCCGTCCGCGCGGTCACCGATCTCCCGCTCCAGGTAGACGTCAACGAGTGGTGGTCGCTCGAGGAGGCGCTCGAGAACTGCCCGGCTCTGCACGAGCTCGGCTACGCGTACGTCGAGCAGCCGATGCGCGCCGGCGACCCCGGCGGCCCGGAGCTCCGGCGGCGCTCGCCGATCCCGATCTACGTCGACGAGGACTGCCACACGCTCGCCGACGTCCCGGTCTGCGCGGAGATCGCGCACGGCGTCAACATCAAGCTCGCGAAGTCCGGCGGCATCCGCGAGGCGATCAGGATGGTGCACGCCGCACGTGCGCTCGGGCTCGGCGTCATGCTCGGTTGCATGGTCGAGTCGGGCCTCGCGATCGCGGCGGGCTGTGCCGTCGCCCCGCTTTGCGACCACGTCGACCTCGACGGGAACCTGCTGCTGGCGGAGGACCCGTCGCCCGGCGTCGTCTTCGCCGACGGCGTCCAGGTTCCCGCCGACGCACCCGGGCTCGGCGCGCGCGCGGCCGCATGATCGGCGAGCGGACGCTGATCCTCGCCGAGGGGTACTCCGCCGACGCGCACTACGGCAAGACGATGCGCGGAGTCGCGCGCTACCGCCGCGAGGACGTCGTCGCGATCCTCGACTCGGAGCGGGCGCGGGCGACACACGAGGGCATCCCCGTCGTCGCCACCCTCGAGGAGGCACGCGCGTACGCGCCCGAGGTCGCGCTCGTCGGCGTCGCCACGCAGGGCGGACGCTTCCCGCCGGCGTGGCGCGCGCTCCTCGTCGAGTGCCTCGAGGCGGGCATCTCGATCGAGAACGGCCTGCACCAGTTCATCCGCGACGACCCGGAGCTGGCGCCGATCGCGGCGCGGACGGGCGCCGAGCTTCGCGACCTCCGCCGTCCGCCGGACGATCTCAACGTGCCGACGGGCCGGAACCTCGAGCTGCCGACGACGAACGTCCTCACCGTCGGCTCCGACTGCGCGATCGGGAAGATGACCGTTATGCTCGAGCTCGACCGCGCGGCGAGGGCGCGCGGGCTGCGCTCGCAGTTCGTCCCGACGGGGCAGACCGGGATCGCGATCGCCGGCTGGGGGATCGCGATCGACGCCGTCGTCGCCGACTTCATCGCGGGCGCGTGCGAGCAGCTCCTGGTCGAAGGGCACGAGCGCGGCGGCGAGCTCCTGCTCGTCGAGGGGCAGGGGTCGCTCAGCCACCCGGCCTACTCGGGCGTGACGTTGGGGCTGATCCACGGCTCCGCGCCCCACGCGTTCGTGCTCTGCCACAAGGCGGACACGACCGAGATCGACGGGTACCCGGGATACCCGCTCCTCTCGCTCCGCGCGCTCGTCGAGCTGCACGAGCGGATCGCGCTGCCGTTGCGACCCGCGCGGGTCGTGTGCGTGGCCGTCAACACCGCCGACCTGGACGACGCCGCGGCCGCCGAGGCGATCGCGCAGGCGGCGGCGGAGACCGGGCTCCCGGCCGACGACCCCGTCCGGAACGGCGCCGACCTCCTCCTCGACGCGGTCCTCCGGGCGGTGTCCGTCACGTGACGCGAGGGAGACGGGCGATGACGCAGCGGAGACGGATCACCGAAAGGAATCCTTACAGCGGAGGCAACCACCCACGGGTAGCGTCCGGGTCGCGGCTGGGGGGCCGACCCGAGGAGGAAACCGTGGACGTTCACAAGACGCCCCGCGTCGCCATGCTCATGCGCACCTTTTGCGGTCGCGATCGCCGTCTTCGCGCTCGCGACCGGGGCAGCGGTCGCCGCCGAGATCGGCGCCAACGACGACACCCCGAAGTTCGTCGCCGACGGCGGCGACCAGATCTTCGGCGAGATGTCGGAGATGGGCCTGAAGCAGGTCGTGCTCACCGTCCGCTGGCGGCCGAGCGCCCCGCTCGAGATCCCACATCGTCAGGACCTCAACCGAGTCGTCGCGGCAGCCGAGAAGCGCAGCATCCGGGTCGTGCTCGCCGCCTACCCGTACCCGCCGGCCGAGCTCGAGCGGGGTCTCGGGACACCCGAGGAGTACGCCACCTGGCTGACGGCGCTGGCGACCGCGTATCCGACCGTGAAGCAGTACGTGCTCCTCAACGAGCCCAACCAGCCGGCCTTCCTCCGCCCGCAGTTCGACGCGTCGGGCGCCAACCTGTCGGCCGCACGCGCCGGTGCGCTGCTCGCCGCCGGCTACGACGCGCTGAAGGCGATCGATCCCGCAATCAAGGTGATCGGGATCGGCCTCTCGCCGCGCGGGAACGATCGCCCGAAGGCGAAGAGCAACATCTCGACCTCGCCCTTCCGGTTCCTCGCCGCCCTGGGCGCGTGGTATCGGGAGAGCGGGCGGACGAAGCCGCTGATGGACGGGCTCAGCTTCCACCCCTACCCGAACGCGGCGACCGACACGCTCGAGCGCGGCTACGGCTGGCCGAACGCCGGGTTCGTCAACCTCGACCGGATCAAGCAGGCGTTCTGGGACGCCTTCGCCCGCACGCCGCAGCGGACGACGGTGACCGGGCTGAAGCTGTACCTCGACGAGGTCGGCTGGCAGGTGGACACGTCGGGACAGCTCGGATACCTCGGTCGCGAGAACGTGAAGGTGACGACGGAGGCGCTGCAGGGCACGATCTACGGCGCCCTCGTCCGCAAGGGGATCTGCGACTCCTCGATCGCCCAGATCAACATCTTCGGCTTCCGCGACGACCCGGAGCTGACGGGCTTCCAGGCGGGCCTCAGCCGTGTCGACGGAACCCCGCGGCCGGCGCGCGCCGCGGTCGCCTCGGCCATCTCCGGCACCGTCTGCGAGCTGGGCGCCGACTCCTGGCGTCCGGAGAGGGTCGGGGTGATCGGGGTCGCGGAGCCCGTGGCGCAGTGGAGCGAGACCGAGCTCCGGCTCACCCTGTCCGCGGGCGAGGGCGCGAAGGCGGTTGCCTGCGTGCTGCCGGGCACCGTCGGCGCGATCAGCGCGCGCGCCAGGCTCGCCACGCGGATGGACGATCCGGCGTGCTTCACGCGCTCCGTCGTGCCGAACGCTCGGAACAACGTCCTGGTCGTGCCCGTGCCGACCGGTGGACGCCAGACGGTGGGCGTCCGCATCGTCGCCGACGCGGCGCCGAAGCGGTCGAGCAGCTTCGCGCTCCCGCG
>VGCB01000236.1 GCA_016870235.1 Actinomycetota bacterium
CGCCTGCCACGCCCCGGGGCGGAGAGCGGCGACCGGCGCAGCCGCGGCCTCGAGCGCGGCCTCCGGGTGCGCCTCGACGATCGAGGCGTCCAGCGCCCCCACAGGGCCGAAGCAGCGGCGGCGAGTGGCACCTCCGGGGCGCCTGGCAGGAGCGTCGTCAGCCAGCGCGCCCCGAGCTGATCCGTCGCGAGCCACGCCGGTGGGCCCTCGTCTCTCCGGACCGTGAAGGCCCACCACTCGCGCGGGACGCGGATCTCGGAGACGAGCCCGGCGAAGGGCTCCGGAAACCGGGTGCCGCGGAAGCGGGCGACGCAGGCGGTTTCGGACTCGTGACCGTGCACCTCCTCGATCGCGAACGACGGGAGCCCGGGAGGGCGCAGGCCGTAGGCGGACCGGGCCTCCGCGACCCGCTCGTCCGCCCGCGAGCCGAAGAGGCGCCGGCGGCGGCGGGCGCGCCGCTCGTGGAGCACGTCGGGGTCGATCCAACCGCCTTCGTGCGTCGGGATCGACAGGAGCTGCCGCGGCGTCCTGTCGTCGATCGCGTCCTCGACGCGCTCGCCGATGAGCGCGAAGGCCATCCTCCGCACGACCAGACGGTCCGGCCGGTGCTCGCCGAGCCAGCCGAGGACGAGGTGCGCCACCAGCCGGCGGGCGTCGAACATGAACGTCTCGACCGAGACCTCGGACGCGCGCCCGTGTAGCTCGGGCGCGTGCCTGGCGGCTCCGTTCGTGCGCTCCCGACCGAAGCGGACGACGGCGTCGAGCAGGAGCTCCGCGTCCTCGCCGCTTCCCTCGCCCTCGAGGAGCGCGGCGGCCAGGCTGAGCGCCTCCTCGGGGCTCGAGAGCGGCGACAGGCGAGGGATGACCGCGCGGACGATCTCCGGCGTGACGGCGAGGTGGCGGGGCGGAGGCCAGCGGCCGGCCCGGACGGCCTCCATCGCGTCGTTGACGCCGTGGGCGGCCGCGGTGGCGGCATCGAGCTGCTCGACCCGCCGGACGAGCGCGACCGCGTCGGACCATGAGCCCACCTGCCCGGTAGTCCCCTCGACGCGGGTGAGGGCGTCGAGGCGGCTCCGGAGCGCGGGCGCAACTCGCCCACGCGCCCGGCGCAGCGCAGTCTGGAGCGTCTCGTCCCCATCCGGCCAGCGGCGCTCGATCAATCCGACGGCCAGCTCCCGAACGTCGGCGCGATCGTGCTCGAGCGCCGCGATCACGCTCGTCAGCACCGAGGCCGCGGAGCCCGTGTGTCGCTCGCAGATCCGGTCCGCGAGCGTGAGCGCGTCGCTGGCGATGCCCTTCTGCCGATGCCGCATCGGCACCGCGAGCGCGTGGGCGACATGGTCGACGCGTTCGGGCCCGAGCTCGCCGATCAGCTCGGAGAGCGCTGCGAGACCGCACTTGACGACGGCGGGAATGGGGCTCTCGAGAAGCACCGAGTAGCGGTCGATCCGGCTTGCCCGTCCGGCCGGCGTCGGCTCGAGCGCTTCGTGGAGGGCCGCGTGCCAGCCGATCGTCGACCCCCGGAAGTCGCGCGCGAGCGCCGCGACCGAGGCGTCGAGAAGCCGGGCCCGGTCGAGCTTCCCCTCCCGCGCCAGCCGTACGAGCGCGAGGATCCAGGCGTTTGCATCGGAGCCCGAGCCGTCGCCGACGTGCGCGCTCGCGAGCTCCTGCGTGACGTCGATCTCGAAGAGCTGCCAGACCTCGTGGTCGAGCAGATCGGGATAGGCGATGAGGCCGAGGTACGTGCAATCGGGATCGCGCGTGGCGCCTGCCGCCAGGCCCAGCACCATCTGTGCGAGGTACGCCGGCCCGTCGGGGCGGGGAGCGAGCCCGGTGCGGATGAGCGCGCGGACGAGCGGCCACTCGCGTCCGTCGTCGGCCTTCAGCAGCTGTTCGAGGAGCGCGGGCGCGAAGCCCTCCCCTCGGGCCTGCAGCACGGCGATCGCGTGCTCCGGGCAGCCTGCGAGGGCGTTCGAGAGCCATACGAGCTGCCGGAGCTGCGCGGGCGTCGCGAGCCCGAGCAGCACGAGCGCGGCCGTCGGATCAGGCTCCGACCCGCCCACGAGCTCCGAGAGCTCCCGGATCACCGACGGCCGGGCCTGCCGCCGGACGCGCTCCGGCGCCTCCGCGATCAGCTCGACGACGGCGTCGTTCGCTTCTGTCTCGACCGCCTCGAGCAGCGCATGCTCCAGCTCCGATGCTGCCGCGCTCATGGCACCGCTCCTATCCGAGATCCCGCGCTTGGGCAGGGTCGTCGACGTGGTGGACCGGTGCGAGCTTCCTCGCCGGTGTCGGACGGTGCAGTGCCTTCACTTCGTCTCGTCTCCGAGCGGCGCCCGCCGCACGCGCGCCCCAGGGACATTACCTTGCCGGTCGTTGCCGTCGCCGACGGTACCGTCGGCGATCCGCGCGCGATCCTCGTGCGGCGGCGACGCGATCGCGCGCCGGCCATCGAAGCTGGAGGGATCGACGCTGAAGGGAAGCGTGAGCTGGGCGACGGCCACACAGGAAAATCATGGGCGGGTTCGCGTCCTCTGGCAACCCCTCACGCTCCGTACGGGTCGGGGTGGCGGTCGTCGTCTCCGCCTCGATCGTCTAGGGTGAGCAGGTGGAACGTCGTGGCCCGCAGCTCGCGCAGATCGCGCTCTGCACGTCGGACATCCCGCGGTCGGTGCAGCTCTACAGCGAGGTGTTCGGCTTCGCCGAGGCGGGCGGCCGCTCGCTCTGGGGGCCCCGCGTGGCGAGGATCCAGGCGACCGGCGACGACGGCGCGTTCGTCCTCTGGTGGCTCGTCGGCCGCCAGGATCTCGTCCAGCTCGAGCTCTTCCATCACACGACGCCGGCCCAGCGCCCGCTGCCGGCCGACTGGCAGCCGTCCGACCTCGGCTGGGTCCGCTTCGGTCTCGCCGTGCCCGACTTCGGCGGAGCGCTCGTACGGCTCCGCGAACGGGGCGTCGCGACCCTGACGGAACCGCTCGCCGTGGACGGGCTGCGGCGGGTGTGCTTCCGCGATCCCTGGGCCCGCTGCGTTGTCGAGGTGATGGAGGAGGGCTCCGCGACCCCGGGAGGGATCCGCCCACGGTTCTACGACCTCGTCCCCACTGTCGTCTACGCCGCGCTCTCCGTCCCCGACCTCGGGCCGGCGCGCGCGTTCTTCTGCGACACCCTCGGGCTGGTCGAGGAGCCCGGCGAGGTCCTGCACCGGCCCGAGCACGAGGCGCTCTGGGGCCTCGCCGGCGCCCGGCGCGAGAGCTTCGTCGCGCGTGGGGGCGACGTCTTCCTCGAGGTCGTCCGCTACGACGATCCGGTCGGCCGACCGAAGCCCGAGGACTACCTGCTGTCCGATCAGGGGTTCATGAACGTCGCGCTCGGGTTCAGGGAGAAGACCGACCTCGACGCGACGTATGCGCGCTTCGCCGCCGGCGGCTACCACGACAACAACGAGCCGCCCGCGGTCGCGGGCGGGACGTACGTCGTCGATGCGCAGGGGAACTCGCTCGAGCTCCTGCTCGCCCCTCGTGAGCTCGACGCCGCCTTCGGCTTCCAGCCGCACCCGCTCTTCCGGCGCCCACCGGCCTGGCCGCGCGCGTCGGTCCCACCCGCCGCTTCCTGAGGAGGTCACCTTGGCCCGCATCGAGCCCGCTCCCGCAGACGTCTACGGCCCCCTCTTCGGCGAGGACGCGCCGTTCCGCGTGCAGATCTACGCGCAGCGGCCCGAGATCGCGCAGGCGTTCCTCGCCTTCGGCAGGGCCCTGCGCGAGGAGCGGCTCCTCCCGGACCGGCTGATCGAGCTCGTCCGGCTCCGGGTCGCGTTCTGGAACCAGTGCCGGAGCTGCATGGCCGTTCGGTACGCGGAAGGCCTCGAGGACGGGCTCACCGAGGCGCTCGTCTGCTCGCTCGAGCGGCCCGAGGAGGCACCGGACCTGACGGACGCCGAGCGGGCTGCGATCGCCTACGCCGATCTCGCCGCCACCGACCACCACGCGATCTCCGACGAGACGTTCGACCGTCTCCGCGAGGACTTCACCGAGCCGGAGATCATGGAGCTCCTCTTCAACGTCGCGCTCTTCGTCGGCTTCGGGCGCATGGGAGCGGCGCTCCACATGGTCGACGACCTGCCGGATCGCTACCGCGCCGACGATCGTGTGGCGCCGTGGGGAGCGCGCGAGGACGAGACGCTCGTGATCGGGAGCTGGGCGAACGCCCGCTGACGGCCGCCGGGCCTACGCGAGAGCCGCTCCCCCGTCGACGACGAGGCTCGCCCCCGTCACGTAGCCGGCCATCGGCGAGGCCAGGTACAGCACGGCGACGGCGACCTCGTCCGGATCGGCGCGCCAGCCGAGCGGGATGTCAGCGGCGGCCCGGCGGTTCGGGTTGTCGACCACGCCTTCGGTCTCCATCCCCCCGGGGAGCACGGCGTTGACCCTGATCGCGTGCGGCGCGAGCGACTTCGCGAGCGTCCGGGTCGCGTTGACGAGGCCGGCCTTGCTCGCTCCGTAGGCGACGAGCACGTCGGGGTGCGTCACGACCGCCGCGATCGAGGAGATGTTGACGACCGCGCCGCCGTCGCCCTGCTCGACCATCCGGCGCGTGAACGCCTGCGTGCAACGAAAGACGCCCATGAGGTTGAGGTCGAGCGTCCGCTGCCAGTGGTCGCCCGATGCCTCGAGGAACGGCTCCATCGGATAGATGCCGGCGTTGTTGACGAGCACGTCGGCGCGACCGAACGCCTCGAGCGTCGACGCGAGGAGACGGGCGACGTCGTCCGGTTTCGTCACGTCGCCTTGCACGGCGACGGCCGTCCCGCCGCCCGGCCCGAGCCGCTCGATCGCGGCGACGGCGCGGTCGCCGTCGATGTCGTTGACCACGACCGAGGCCCCGGCCTCCGCGAGCCGTCGCGCGCACGCGAGCCCGAGCCCTCCCGCCGCCCCGGTGACGACGGCGACCTTCCCGGAGAGATCGAGAAGGCGGGCGATCGGGATGTCCGGCGTGCGCATGCGTCCTCCTGTCGAAGCGGGTGGAAGACCCTAGCACCGCCGTGGAGGCCCACGAGATGACTGGGCGTTTGACAGCTCCGAGCCGGCTGGGGTAGAAGGTGCAGACGGCCGAGAGGGACGGAGAGCGAGGAGCCTCGATGAGCGACGTGCACACGACCGACGACCTCCTCGCGATCGAGCGGGTCCTCCGCTACTACTTCGACCGGATCGACGCGCAGGATGCGACCGGCGCCGTCGAGCACTTCGCGGAGCACGCGAAGGCGTACATCATGACCGGCAAGTTCCTCGAGGGTCGCGACCGGATCGGA
>VGCB01000237.1 GCA_016870235.1 Actinomycetota bacterium
GTCGACCTCGAGCGGGCGAAGAGCCGAGGTGACGACCTCACCGGGCGGCGCGTACACGCCCGTGTAGGCGAGCATCAGCGCGTCCGCGACCGGCCGCTCGCCGCGCCTGTCGGACGGGGTGTTGAGGACGACCCCGTCGAACGCGAGCGTCGAGGAGCCGCCGGAGTCCATCGCCGCCGCGGTGACGGCGCCGAGGCGCACCATCGCCTGCGCCAGGCCCCAGTTCGTGACCCCGACGCTCTCGGCGGAGCGCCCGTCGACGGTGACGAGCAGGAGCCGCCCGTCCGCGGTCTGGCCGACCGCCGTGCGCGGGAAGCGCGGGCCGAGCTGCGACTGCAGGAACTCCTCGTTCGCGCGGAACACCGGCTTCCCGTCGCGCACGATCACCGGGCCGCCCCCGACGGCGTGCACGACCTCGGGCCACTCCGGCCGGAGGATCAGCTGGATCGCCACCTCGGAGCCGACCGGCGCTTCGGCCTGGAGCTCCGCCGCGGCCGATCCGGTCGCGACGAGGACGGCGCCCCCGGGAGGGATCGGCACCGGTGCGCTCGCCTGGCGCAGCTCCAGCACCGGCGCCGTCAGGTCGGCGCCCGGCGCGGGGAGCGGCAGCGGGAACAGGATCGCCACGACGGCGCCGGGGACAGCGGGCGTGACGCTCCCCCACGAGCTCGAGAAGAGCGCGATCTCGTTCGGTCCGGGCGCCTGGTTCAGGTCGTCGAGCGGATGCGCCTCGCCGGTCGCGCGCCACGTCGCGAAGAACTGGACACGCTGGACGTCGAGCCGGCCGTCGAGCGTGATCCCGACGCTCGACCTGCCACCCGTCGGCGGGTGGATCAGCGCCGTGTCGCGCATCAGGATCCCGCTCGGCCGACCGACGGCGAGGTCGAAGAAGTCGGCGTTGACTCCGACCATCGTCGCCTCCCCGGCGAGGCGCTTCTGCATCGACGTCACCGTCTCACGGCCGACGATCGTGTCGGTCGCGAGGACCGGCCTGAGGTCGTAGAGGCCCCCGGGCCTCGGCGCCCGGACGACGTGCAGCACGAGGGGGCCCTGCAACGTCCGCTGCGCGATGCGCTCGTACGTGACGCCCGGAAGCAGCTCGCGCGGCGACGCCGCACCCGAAGCGGCGGCGAAGACGGTGGCGAGGAGAAGCGCAACGACGATGATCCGAAGCCGGGTCACCGCACCCCAGGCTAGCCTTTTTACCGAGCTCTCTCGCGTCTGCTGGGTGAGGGGCCGACGTAGCAGACGCGAGAGAGCTCGGATCCTGAAGCAGGGGGAAGGTCCCCCTGACCCCTTAGGTGCAAGTGCACACGGTCATGCCCGCGGTGTTCTGGCACCGAAGGGAGCGTACGGCGTCCGACGGGCAGCGCGGCTTCACTCGGCCGATCCAGTGCTCCGCCCGGAGGGGTTAGCATTCCTCCGTGCCCGTCGGATCCGTGCTGAGCGGCATCACGGAGGCCGTCACCGGCGTCGTCGGAGACTACGGCCTCTACGCGGTGTTCCTCCTCATGCTGGTCGACGCCGTGTTCCCGGCGGCGAGCGAGCTCGTCATGGTGTACGGCGGCGCCCTCGCCGCGGGCGCCTTCGTCGGCGAGGAGGCGAGCCTCTTCGGCCACGCCTTCTCGTCCGGCTTCTCCGGCTACCTCGCGATCTCGATCGCCGGCGCGCTCGGCTACCTGATCGGCTCGGTCGTCGGCTGGGGGATCGGCCTGCGCGGCGGGCGCCCGCTGCTCGAGCGGCACGGGAGGTGGTTCCACCTCGACGAGGCGAAGCTCGACCGCGCGGAGGCCTGGTTCGAGCGGCGCGGGGAGTGGGCCGTCTTCGTCGGCCGCGTGACGCCGGTCGTGCGCTCGTTCATCTCGATCCCGGCCGGCGTCTTCCGGCAGCCGCTCGGCCGCTACACGACGCTCACCGCGCTCGGCTCCCTGATCTGGTGCCTGCTGTTCGCCGGCTTCGGCTGGGCGGCCGGGAAGAGCTGGGAGCGCTTCCACCACGAGTTCCGCTACGTCGACTACGCCGTCGTCGCGATCGTCGTCGCCGCCGCCACCTGGATCGGCTGGCGCTGGCTCCGGCGGCGGCGCGCGGTCACTGCCTGAGCGAGTGCGGCTTCTCGCAGCGTTGCACCCGAAACCGGGTGAAACGCGCTGCGACCGCTTCAGGATCACGCCCGTCCGGTGTCTCCGCACCGTCCTGGCATGGCCGGCGTGCAGCAAGCATGGGAGTGCGGTGTCTCACAACAATCGTTTCCGGTCTAACGTTGTGAGACGCCGCACTAGGTGCCGAAAGCGAGGGGACTACACTGTTGAGCATGATCCCGCTCGTGGACGTGAAGGCGCAGTACGCGCCGTTCATCCCGCAGCTCCAGGAGCGCTTCGCCCGGGCGCTCGAGACCGGGCAGTTCATCTTCGGCCCGGAGGTCGTGGACTTCGAGCGCGAGGCCGCCGACGTCCTCGGCGTCCCCCACGCGATCGGCGTCGGCAACGGCACCGACGCGCTCGTGCTCGCGCTCGAGGGGATGGGGATCGGCCGTGGCGACGAGGTCGTCTGCCCGTCGTTCACGTTCTACGCGACCGCGGAGGCGATCGCCCGGGCGGGCGCGACCCCGGTGTTCGCCGACATCGACGCGGAGACCCTGAACCTCGCGCCGGACGACGTCGCGCGACGCATCACCCCCCGGACGAAGGCGATCATGCCGGTGCACCTGTTCGGCCGGCCGGCGCCGCTCGCCGAGCTCTCGGCCTTCGGGCTGCCATTGATCGAGGACGCCGCTCAGGCGTTCGGGGCGGACGGGGTCGCGAGCGCCGGCGTCTGCTCCACCTTCAGCTTCTTCCCGACCAAGAACCTGTTCGCGCTCGGCGACGGCGGCCTCGTCGCCTGCCGCGACGACGAGGTCGCAGAGCGGATTCGCAAGCTCCGCTTCCACGGCTCGCTCGACAAGAAGCACTTCGAGCTCGTCGGCACCAACTCGCGGCTCGACGCGATCCAGGCAGCGTTCCTGCGCGTGCTGCTGCCCGAGCTCGCCGGCTGGAACGCCTCGCGTCGGGAGGGCGCAGCCCGGTACGCGGAGCTCGGGCTCGGTGACGCCGTCGAGCTGCCGGTGGACGAGCCGGGGCACGTATACCACATGTTCGTCGTCCGCTCGCCCGAGCGCGACGCGATCGCGGCGTCGCTGAGGGAGGCCGGCGTCTCGTCGGCGGCCTACTACACGATCCCAACGCATCTCCAGCCCGCGATGCGCCATCTCGGCTGGGAGCGCGGCTCCCTGCCCGAGACCGAGCGCGCGGCGGCGGAGAACCTCGCCCTTCCCCTCTGGGGCGGGATCACCGCAGGCGTCCAGGAGCGCGTCGCCGCCGCGGTTCGGGCCGCCGTGGGCGTGCCGGCGTAGGGCATGCCGCTCCGGCGCCGCCTGCGCTCCCGCCTCAGCCGTCAGGCGCTCATCGCCTTCCTCCGGCACCGCCTCTGGCAGGTGGCGATCGACGGCGGCATCGTCGTGCTCGCGTGGTGGCTCGCGTGGAAGCTGCGCTTCGACCAGGTGCGGCCGCCGTTCTACGACCACTACCTCGAGCCCGACGTCGTCGCGGTCGTGGTCGCGATCAAGCTGCCGATCTTCCTGCTCGCCGGGGTGTACCACCACTGGTGGCGGTACGTCTCGACCCGTGACATGTGGGCCGTCCTGCGCGGCGTCGTCGTCTCGTCGGCGGTCGTCTTCGGTGCGTTCACGCTGTTCTCGAGCTACCGCGCCGACGTGCCGCGCGGGGTCTGGTTCATCGACGTGCTCCTCTGCCTCGCGTTCATCGCGGGCGTCCGGCTGCTGACGCGAACGATCATCGAGCGGCCGCTCTCCGGCGCGATCGTCGCGCGCGGCCGGGAGGTCGTGATCGTCGGCGCAGGCGACGCGGCGCAGCTCGTCGTGCGCGAGATGCAGCGGAACCCGGCGCTCAACCTGACGCCGATCGGGATCGTCGACGACGACCAGCGGAAGAAGGGCCTCCGCGTCCACGGCGTCCGCCTCCTCGGCGCGATCGACGACCTGCCCGAGATCCTGCGCGAGCGCCGGCCGGACGAGGTGCTGATCGCGATCCCCTCGGCGGCCGGCTCGCTGCGGGGGCGGATCGTCGAGATCGCCCGGGCGGCCGGCGTGCCGGTGCGGACCCTGCCCAGCCTCTCGCAGCTCGTCGCCGGCGACCACGACCTGGCGCGGCAGCTGCGCCCCGTGCAGGTCGAGGACGTGCTCGGCCGCGAGCCCGTCGTCGTCGACCTCGAGGCGATCTCCGGCTACCTCGCCGGCGAGGTCGTGCTCGTCACGGGCGCGGGTGGGTCGATCGGGGCCGAGCTCTGCCGGCAGATCGCGCGGATCGGCCCGGCGCGGCTCGTCCTCCTCGATCACTCGGAGCCGGCGCTCTTCGAGATCGATCGCGAGCTGTCGCGCGAGCGGAGCTTCAAGCACGCGGTCGCCGTCGTCGCCGACGTCAAGGACGCGACGAAGATGCGGCAGGTCTTCGCGCTCCACCGGCCGGCGATCGTCTTCCACGCGGCGGCGTACAAGCACGTGGCGATGCTGGAGGCGAACCCGATCGAGGCCGTCCGGAACAACACGCTCGGGACGCGGGTCGTCGCCGACGTCGCCGTCGAGACCGGCGCCAAGCGGTTCGTTCTCGTCTCGACCGACAAGGCCGCGAGCCCGCAGACGATCATGGGCCAGTCGAAGGCGGTCTGCGAGTGGATCGTCGAGACCTACGGGCACCGCGATGACGTCACCACCCGCTTCTCGGCCGTCCGTTTCGGCAACGTGCTCGGCTCCTCCGGCTCGGTGATCCCGATCTTCCGCCGGCAGATCGAACGGGGAGGGCCGGTCGGCGTCACGCACGCGGACATGACCCGCTTCTTCATGACGATCCCCGAGGCGGTGCAGCTCGTGATCCAGGCCGGTGCGATGGCCGAGCGGGGGCAGGTCTACGTCCTCGACATGGGCGAGCCGGTGAGGATCCTCGACCTGGCCGAGAAGATGATCCGCCTGTCCGGCAAGGAGCCCTACACAGAGATCCCGATCGAGTTCATCGGCCCGGCGCCGGGTGAGAAGATCCACGAGGTGCTCGTCGGCGACGGCGAGCTCGAGACGCCGAGCGGCCACCCGTCGATCCGGCGCGTCATGCGGCCGCCGGTCGACGACGAGTGGCTGCGCAGCGAGCTCGAGCTGCTCGAGCGGATCGTCGAGACCGGCGACGGCGCGCAGCTCGTCGCCGAGCTCGGGCGCGTCGTCGGGGAGCCGCGGCGCTCGGGCGTCGACGCCGCGCCCGCC
>VGCB01000238.1 GCA_016870235.1 Actinomycetota bacterium
GCCGATCTCGGCCCGCTCCTCGCGCTGCTCGCGCGCTCGGCCACCGGGCAACGGCTCACGAGCTACACGCACCTCGTCACGGGCCCGCGCCGCCCCGGCGAGGTCGACGGGCCCGAGGAGCTCCACGTCGTCCTACTCGAGAACGGCCGGCGCAACCTGCTCGGCACCGAGTACGAGGAGATGCTCGCCTGCATCCGGTGCGGCGCCTGCCTGAACGTGTGCCCGGTGTACCGCCACACCGCCGGGTCGGCCTACGGCCCGGTCTACTCGGGGCCGATGGGAGCCGTGCTCGCGCCGCTCCTCGTCGGGATCGAGAACGCGGCCTCGCTCCCGCACGCCTCCTCGCTCTGCGGCGCCTGCACCGATGCCTGCCCGGTCAAGATCCCCCTGCACGACCTGCTGCTCGAGCTGCGGCGCGACCTCGTCGACCGCGGGCACGCCTCGCGGGTCGAGCGCCTGGCCCTGACCCTCTGGTCACTCGCCTGGTCGAGCCCGCTCGGCTACCGGCTGACGACGCGAGTTGCCCGCATCGGCAGCCGCCTCGCCGGTGCCGGCGGGCCCGGCGCCGTCTGGGCCGCGGGGCGCGATCTCCCCGTCCTCGCCCGGAGGCGCTACCGGGACGCAAGGCGGTCCGACGCCCGCCGGCCGGGAGCAGGGGGCGGCGGATGAGCGAGCTCGTCGAGCGCTTCCTCGCCAACTGCGAACGGCAGGGGATGGTCGCCCACCGGGACGGGGTTCCCGAGCTCCCGGGCGCCGAGGTGTCCGACGCGCTCTACGGCCTCGTGGAGCCGGGGAGCGTCGTCATCGCCGCCTCGGTCTCGGAGCCGCGGTCGCGGTCGCTCCTCCCCGACGTCCACCTCGCCGTCGTCCGCGAGGACGCGATCCTGCCCGATCTTCCCGCCTTGCTCGAGGCCGTCCGGGGAGCCCTGCCGAGCTCGCTCGCGATCGTCTCCGGGCCGAGCCGGACCGCGGACATCGAGATGACGCTCGCCGTCGGCGTCCACGGGCCGTGCGAGCAGCACGTCGCCGTGCGCCGCGCGTGACCGGCGCAGGCCCGGACGCCACCCTCATGGAGAGGGTCGGCTCGGCGCGCCCTCGGCCGGCCCTCGGCTACGCGATGACCTTCGTCGCGGCGTCGCTCTTGGCCGTCAACGGCCCGGTCGTGAAGGCGCTCCTCGGCTCGAGCGGGCTCTCGACGATGCGGCTCACGGAGCTCCGGACGGCCGGTGCGGCGGTGTTCCTCGTCGTCGTGGTCGCCGCGATCGCGCCGCGACGGCTGCGCGTCTCCGTCCGTGAGATCCCGTTCTTCCTGCTCTACGGCGGCGTCTGCTTCGTCCTCGTCTCGTGGCTCTACTTCGTCGCGATCGACCGGCTGCCGATCGGGATCGCGGTGCCGCTCCAGTTCACGGCGCCCGTCCTCGTGGCTCTCTGGGCGATGCTCGTCTGGCGGCGACCCGTGCGCTCGACCGTGTGGATCGCGCTCGCTCTCGCGCTCGCGGGCGTCCTGCTCGTGTCCCGCGTCTGGTCGGGATTCGAGCTCGACGGCATCGGTGTCGCCGCCGCGGGTGGGGCGGCGGTCGCCCTGGCCGCCTACTTCCTCATCGGCGAACGCGCCGTCACGCAGCGCGACCCGCTCTCGCTGCTCGCGCTCGCGTTCGTCTTCGCCGCCGTCGTCTGGGCGATCGCGCAGCCGTGGTGGTCGTTCCCGTTCGAGGCTCTCGGTGGCTCGGCGTCGCTCGGCGGGGCGCTCGCGGAGATCTCGCTGCCGGCGTGGGTGCTCGTCGTGCTCATGGTCGTCCCGGGCACGATCGTGCCGTTCGGCCTCGAGCTCTACGCGCTCCGGCATCTCCCGGCGACGCACGTCGCCCTCGTCGCCATGGTCGAGCCCGTCGCCGCCGGCGTCGTCGGGTGGGCGTGGCTCGAGGAGTCGATCGGCGCGGTCGCCCTCGTCGGGGTCGCGGTCACGCTCGCCGGCACCACGCTCGCCCAGACGGCGCGCCGTTGACACCGAGGGCGAGACCGGGCGGCGGCTACGCTAGTGCAGGATGGTCGAGAAGATCCTCCTCGCCTCGCCCCGCGGCTTCTGCGCCGGCGTCGAGCGCGCCGTCGACAGCGTCGAGAAGGCGCTCGAGCACTACGGCGCCCCGGTCTACGTGCGGAAGCAGATCGTCCACAACATCCACGTCGTCCGCGACCTCGAGGCCCGCGGCGCGGTGTTCGTCGACGAGGTGGACGAGGTGCCCGTCGGCGCGACCGTGGTCTACTCGGCCCACGGCGTCGCGCCGTCCGTGCACGAGGGCTCGCGCGACCGCCGCCACAACGTGATCGACGCCACCTGCCCGCTCGTCTCCAAGGTGCACGTCCAGGTGAAGCGCTACGCGGAGGACGGGTGCAACGTCATCCTCATCGGCCATGCCGGGCACGAGGAGGTCGTCGGCACGATGGGCGAGGCGCCCGACGCGGTCATCCTCGTCCAGGACGTCGACGAGGCGCGGACGGTCGCCGTGCCGGAGGGGCGGCTCGCCTACGTGACGCAGACGACCCTCTCGGTGGACGAGACCTCCGAGATCATCGGTGCCCTCCGAGATCGGTTCCCGCACATCATCGGGCCGAAGAAGGAGGACATCTGCTACGCGACCTCCAACCGGCAGTGGGCGGTGAAGGAGATGCTCGACCAGGTCGACCTGCTCCTCGTGGTCGGCTCGCGGAACTCCTCCAACTCGAACCGGCTCGTCGAGGTCTCGCTCGCCCACGGCGTCCCCAGCTACCTGATCGACGACGACGCCGAGATCGAGGTGGGCTGGCTCGACGGCGTTCGGGTGGTCGGCATCACCTCCGGCGCCTCCGCGCCCGAGAAGCTCGTCACCCGCGTCTGCGACTGGTTCCGCGCCCGCGGCGCCGAGAACTTCGAGGAGTTCCACATCGTCGACGAGGACGTCACCTTCCGCCTCCCGTTCGAGCTCCGGCGCGAGCTCGAGCTCTCGGCCGGCTAGAGCGCCGCCGGGCGCGCCCAGCCCGCTTCTCCACCGTTGTCCACAACCGGTGTTTGACACCGGTTTTCGACAGGGCACGGTGTCCGGTCGAGACAGGGAGGAGATGTCTGCTAACCGGAGGGATCCGGCCGATGTGACGGGCGTGTGGCGTCGCGGCTGTGGAGGAGATGATGCGACATTTCAACGCGCTGGCAACAGCCGTTGTCCACAGGCAGCTCAGTCGGGCAACGCTGCCTTGCGGATGACCGGCTCGGAGCCGGTGCCCGTCTCCACGGCGTGCGCGAGCACCTCCCGAGCGATCCAATCCCGGTGCTCGAGGAGATCCCTGTCCGCTGAGGGGAGCTCCAGCTGAATTCGATCCGAGAGCTCGAGCCCCGCCGCCTTGCGCATCGAGTTCACCGTGTGGATCAGCTCGTAGACGCGCATCTCGCGCTCGAGCTCGGCGTCGACGCGGGTGTCGAGCGCGACGGTGAGGCCGTCCGCCGCGGCCACCGCCCAGCCGTCCTTGCCGAGCCGCTCGACGAGCACCTCCTCCGGCCCGAGCTCGTGACCGAGCACGCGGAAGCGGCCGCCGCCCAGCTCCTCGAACGCGCCGCTCTGCAGCGCCGCGCGCACGGAGCCGAGCTCCTTGCCGAGCCGGGGGCCGAGCAGCGGCAGGTTCGGCTTCACGCGCAGCTCGGCCTCGACGGGCTCGAACACCACCTCCTTCACGCGGAGCTCGTCGGCGATCTCCTCGGCGTGGGCGACCGCCAGCGGCGCACCTTCGACGACGAGGCGGCGCAGCGGCTGGCGAACCTTGAGCTGCGACGTCGATCGCGCCGTGTGCCCGAGGCGGACGACGCGCCGCACCTGCTCGACCTCGTCCACGAGCTCGGCGTCCGCCTTCGCGGGGGACGGCCAGCCGGCGAGGAACACCGACGGGGGCGACCCCGGCACGGCGCCGGCCACGAGCGTCCGCCACAGGTGCTCGGCGAGGAACGGCATCACCGGCGAGATCACGCGGAGCCCCTGCACGACCGCGTACCAGAGCGTCCGCAGCGCCTGGCGGTCGTCGTCCCAGAAACGGCGCCGCGACCGGCGGATGTACCAGTTCGAGAGATCATCGACGTAGGCGTCGAACGCGCGGGTCACGTCGACCGTCAGCCAGCGCTCGTACCCCGCGGTCGCCTCCTCGACGAGCCGTGCCACGCGTGCGACGAGCCAGCGGTCGAGCGGCTGCAGCTCGCCGTCGGGCCCGCCCTCGAGATCGCCCAGCACGGGCTCGAACCCGGCGACGTTCCCGTAGTCGACGAGAAACTTCGTCGAGTTCCAGAGCGTCAGCAGCTTGCGCTGGATCTCCTTCGCCGGGCCGAAGCCGAAGAGGAGGTTGCGGTCGGGCGGCTGCGCGCAGTACTGCCAGCGCATCACGTCGGCACCCATTCGGGCGAACGCCTCCGGCGCGTCGATCATGTTCCCCCACGAGCCGTGCATCTCGCGCCCGTGCTCGTCGAGCATCTTCTCGTACCCGAGCACCTTCCGGAACGGCGAGCGCCCCACGAGCGCCACCGACATGAAGAGCTGCGAGTAGAACCAGAGGCGGATCTGCTCGCGCATCTCCGACACCCAGTCGGCCGGGAACCACTCCTCCCAGTACGCGTGATCGGGGAGATCCGCCGTCGTCAGCCCTCTCGCGGCGCCGGTCGCGTAGCCCTCGGGCACCGGCGTGTCGTTCTGCCACCCGAGCGTCGAGAAGGGGACGATGCCGGCGTCGAGCCACACGTCTCCTACCTCCGGGATCCGCGAGACCTCGGCGTCGCACGCGGCGCAGCGGATCGGCACCGCGTCGATCCACGGGCGCCGCAGCTCCTCGAGCTGATCGAGCCCGCGAACGGCCCGCTCCTCGAGCTCCCGTCGCGATCCGATCACGTTCAGGTGCCCGCAATCGCACGGGTAGAACGGCAGCGGCAGCCCGTAGTAGCGGCGTCGTGAGATATTCCAGTCGCCCATGTTCCGCAGCCAGTCGTCCATGCGCTTGCCCATGTACGCGGGCGTCCACTCGACCGTGGCGTTCGCCTCCAGCAGCTGCGGCCGGATCTCGTCGACGCGGATGAACCAGTCGTCCGAGAGCCGGAAGATCAGCGCCGTGTGGCAGCGCCAGCAGAACGGGAAGCTGTGCGTGATCGTGGTCGCCTCGGCGAGGAGGCCGCGCTCGTCGAGGTCGCCGACGATCTGATCCGTCGCCTCGGTCGTCGAGAGCCCGTGCAGCCAGCCGTACTCCGGGTAGAAGCGGCCGCTCTCGTCGACCGGCGTCAGC
>VGCB01000239.1 GCA_016870235.1 Actinomycetota bacterium
CGTGACGATCTCCGCGATCGTGAACGCGTCGTGCACCTCGAAGAGGTCGGCGTCGTCCGGCCCGACCGCGGCCTCCTCGTAGGCGGCCGTGGCCGTGTCGCGCACGATGTCGAGCCCCCAGACGTGCTCGCTCCGCTGATCCCACAGCCCACCCGATCGGAACGCGCAGCCCGCGATCTCGACCTCCCGGGCCGTCCCCGTCGCGCGGCCGACGACGGCGGCCGCGGCGGCGTCGGAGATCGAGCAGCACTGGTACAGCGTCAGCGGGTCGGCGATGGGCGGCGAGCCGAGGATCTCCTCCTCGGTGAGCCCGCGCCGGCGGAGTGCCCGCGGGTTGAGGGCGCCGTGGGCGCTGTTCTTGACCGCGACGGCGGCGAGCTCGGCGTCCGTGACGCCGTGCACGGCCTGGTAGCGCGCCGCCGACATCGCGTAGATGCCCGGGAGCGGCAGCCCGGTCCGTCCCTCGCGATCGGAGGGCTCCGGCTCGATCGGGCCGGCGAACGCGGTGCTGAGCTGCTCGATCCCGAGCGCGAGCACCATCTCGTACCGTCCGCTCAGGATCGCCTCGCGCGCCTCGTGGAGGGCGACCGTCCCGCTCGCGCACGCGGCCTCGATGGTCACGATCGGCACCTCGACGATGCCGAGCGCCTGCAGCGCGCGCTGCGCGACGCCCGGCGCCCCGAACACGGTGCCGACGTACACCGCGTCGACACGGTCGACGCCGGCGTCGGCCAGCGCCTCGGCGGCCGCCTCCCAGCCGAGCTCGGCCGGCGTCCGCTCCGGCTGCTTCGCGAAGCGCGTCGTGCCGACGCCGAGGACCGCGACACCGGTCATCCCGCGCCGTCGCTCCGTCGATCGACGAGGCGCCGCGCCTTGAACACCGTCTCGGGCAGCGTGCCGGGGTCGAGCAGCTCGACCGGGACGCGAAGCTGCGTCCGGCGGCGCAGGTGCTCCCCGGCGGTCGCCCGGATCGAGGAGAGCCGCGCATCGCGCTCCTCGCCTCCGAGCCGCGCGAGGGCGCGCGCCGCCTCGTGCGTCAGCTCCGCGCGCACCGCGATCTCGTCCAGCTCCTGGGGGCGGGTGAGGACGATCTCGAACTCGGGCCCCAGCTCGAGGGTCTCGCGAAGCGCGGCCTCGATCGCAGAGGGATAGACGTTGACGCCCCGGACGACGAGCATGTCGTCGAGGCGGCCGAGGATGCCCCGCGGCAGTCGCGGGTAGGTGCGGCCGGAGGAGCCGGGGTCGTCGATCATCACGCTCGCGTCCCCGGGCCAGAAGCGGATCATCGGCTGCGACGTGCGCCAGAGGTGGGTGTAGACGATCGCCCCCTCCGTCTCGTACGGCACCGGCGCCTGCGGATCGTCGCGGTCGACGATCTCCGTGAAGACCTCGTCGGTGATCACGGTCATCCCCTCGCCGGGGACGATCTCGATGTTCGTCATGAACGGGTACATCTCCGAGGTCGAGGCAGCGTCGTGGATCGACGCGCCCCATCCCTCCGTGAGCCGTTGCTTCGTCCCGGGCACGCTGGCGCCCGCCTCGGCGCCGATCACGAGCCGCTCCACGGGGCCGGCGGCGAGGTCGATCCCCATGCGCTCGGCGACCGAGACGAGGTGCTGGCAGTAGGACACGGTGGCGCTGTAGAAGGTCGAGCCGACGCGGTGCATCAGCTCGACGTGCCGCTCCGAGTCGGCGAGGCCGAGCGGGAAGCACGTGGCGCCGATCCGCTCGAGCCCCTGCAGCACGCCCCAGCCCCCGAAGAAAAGGCTGAACGGGAAGCCGATCTGGCAGACGTCGTCGGGACGGACGCCCACCGCCCAGAAGGCGAGCGCGCCGAGCTCGGCCGCGCGCTCCCAGTCGGAGCGGCCGACGCGGTAGAGGGTCGGCGTCCCCGACGTGCCCGAGGAGCCGTGGATCCGCATCACCTCGCCGTCGGGCACGTCGCCTGCGTAGGAGCCGAAGGGAGGGTGCGCCTCCTGGTCCTCGACGAGCATCCGCTTCGTCACGACCGGGATGCAGGTCGTGAAGTCCTCGAGCGACCGGATGTCGTCGGGCCGCACGCCGTGCGCGTCGTAGAGCCGGCGGTACAAGGGGACGCGGTCGTAGACGTACGCGACCTGGTGGCGGACGCGATCCAGGATCACCCCGCTTCGCACGCAGGGATCGAGCGTCTCCCGCTCCTCGTCCCAGTAGCGGCTGTATCCGTCGGCCGAGCTCATCGACGCATGATGTCCTGAGCGCGGCGTGCCGTGCCGACGTGGCGAACGGCAGCCCGGTCGCGCGGGCGACCGACGTGCGGCCCTCCGCCGGCCGACCACGACCTGACGTCGAGCCACGCGCCGCCCGACGCGAGGGCGTATCGTCGGCTGGTCCGTACGAGCGTCGGAGAGGAGCGATGGATGAGCGAGCTGTTCGAGCGGGGCCTGGCGAACCGGAAGGCGACCCTGGGCGAGGAGTACGTCGCGAAGGCGATCGAGGGAGCCACCGGCTTCACGCGCGACTTCCAGCGCGTGATGACCGAGTACTGCTGGGGCGCATGCTGGGGGCGCGAGGCGCTGACGCCGCGCGAGCGGAGCCTGATCGTGCTCGCCATCCTCGGCACCCTCGGGCGCTCGGAGGAGTTCGCGCTCCATTTCCGCGGCGCGCTTCGCAACGGGGCGACCGAGGAGGATCTCCAGGACCTGCTCTTCCACGTCATGGTCTACGCGGGTGTCCCGGCGGGCGTCGAGGGCTTCCGCATCGGCCGCCGCGTGCTCGACGAGCAGGCGGGAGCCTCGTGACGGCGGACGGCCGGTACGAGGCGGCCCTCGAGACCCTGCGCGAGCTGCAGGGCGAGGAGGTGACCGCCGAGATGGCAGAGCAGATGGGCGCGATCAGCCCGCGCTTCCGCGACTGGGCGTTCTCGGTCTCCTACGGCGAGGTCTACCGGCGGGGCGTCTTGAGCCTCCGCGACCGCCAGCTCGTCACGCTCGGCGTGGTCGCCGTCCTCGGTGGGTGCGAGTCGCAGCTCAAGCGTCACATGCACGCGGCGCTCAATGCCGGGCTGACCCCGGAGGAGCTCGTCGAGGCGGTCATCCAGATCACGGTCTACGGCGGCGCGCCCCGCGGCTCGAACGCGATCCGCGCCGCCGCCGACGTCGTCCGGGAGCGTGGGGAGCGGTTGCCGTAGCGTCGGCCGTGGCAGCGAGCGCGGCGGGCCTCAGGCGGCCGTCAGCCTGAGCGTGATCCCGGACGGGTCGCGAACGAAGACCTCGTCCTCCCGCTGCGCCTCGGTCGGGAACCCCGCTGCCTCGAGCCGGCCCCGAAGCGCCAGGAGCTCTGCGGCGTCGGGAACGGCGATCGTCGCGTGCCGGAGCGCCGCGGCGTCGGGCGGGGGCCGGCTCGCGCCGCGGCTCCGCCACGTGTTCACGCCGATGCGGTGGTGGTAGCCGCCCGCGGCGAGGAAGGCGGCCTGCGCGCCGTACGTCGCCATCAGCTCGAGGCCGACGACGTCGCGGTAGAAGGCGATCGCCTCCGCGACGTCCCTCACCTGCAGGTGGACGTGCCCCATCATGGTGCCCTGCGGCAGGCCGTCGAACGGCTCGGTCGCGGGGTCGCCGAGCTCGGCAAGCAGGTCGGCGACGTCGAGCGGCAGCGTCGTCATCCGCATCACGCGGCCTTCCCAGGTGGCGCGCGGGCGATCGCAGCAGATCTCGATCCCGTGGCCGTCCGGGTCGGCGAGGTAGGCGGCCTCGCTGACGACGTGGTCGGACATGCCCTGCAGCGGCACCTGCTCGCGGGCCGCGTGCGCGAGCCAGCGCGCGAGGCTCGGCCGGTCGGGGACGAGCAGGGCGAGGTGGAAGAGCCCGGTCGCGTGGGGCGCGGGCCGCGCGCCGGGCAGCTCGACGAGCCGGACGAGCGTCCGATCGCCGATGCCGAGAGTGACGGCGGCGCCCTCGTCCTCGAGGGGCGCCAGCCCGATCGCGTTGGTGTAGAAGGCGCGAGCGCGCACCAGGTCGGCGACGCCGAGCTCGACCGGCCCCACCGTGGTTCGAGCGTCGATCATGACCACATGATAGTTGCAAACGCAACCATCATGCCGGGCCCCGTCGGGAGCTCAGGCTCCGATGGCGACGCGTCGGCACCGCGTCGGCGAGAACGCGAGGCCGGTCGTGAACTCGTAGGGAATCGTGTCGAGCCGCGCCGCGTGCTCCTCGACGGTAATGCCTTCCCCGACGAGCGTCACCGGCGTCCCGACCGGGAGCTCGCGCTCGAGCGTCACCGCGAAGCAGTCCATCGAGACGGTGCCGACGACGGGCCTGCGCTCGCCCGCGACGGCCACCTCGGTGCCGGTGAGCCCGCGCCGGAACCCGTCTGCGTAGCCGACGGGGACGAGCCCGACCCACGTCGGCGTCGCGGCGACGAACCGCCGGCCGTAGCCCGTGCTCTCGCCGGACTCGAGCCGTTTCACCTGGGCGAGGAAGCTCGTCCACCGCAGCACCGGCTCGAGCCCGTGCCCCACCGGAGCGACGCCGAACGGAGAGAGCCCGTACATGGCGATGCCGATCCGGCACGCGTCGAGGCGTGCCTCGGGCAGACGAAGCGCGCCGGCGCTGTTCGCGATGCTCTGCGGCAGCTCGGGGTGCGCGGCGGCGAGGTCGAGGAAGCGCCGGAGCTGCAGGCGGGCGACGTCGAGGTCGTCGTCGGCGGTCGCGAAGTGGCTCATCAGCCCGACGACGCCCCGCGGCACCTCGCCCGGCGATCGCGCGCCCCAGCGGCCCATGCCCGTGTCGAGCTTCAGGTGCACGGCGATGCCCTCCGGAACGCGGCCGTCGACCGAGGTCAGCTCGAGACGCGCGGCGCGCGCGGCGGCGAGCTGCCCGTCGTGCCACGGCCCGAGCACGATCAGCCGCGACTCGGGGAACGCCTCGCGGAGCTCGAGCGCCTCCTCCACCGTGACCGTGCAGAGCGCCGCGGCGCCCTCCTCGAGCGCGGCGGCCGCGACGAGCGCCGCCCCGTGCCCGTAGCCGTTCGCCTTGACGACGGCCCAGAGCGCCGAGTCGCCGATCTCCGCGCGCAGCCGTCGCACGTTCCCGCGTAGCGCCCGGAGGTCGATCTCGATCGTGGAGCGGTGCGGGCCGGCGTCGGTCACACCGGATGTTCTACCGCGGCCCGTGGTCGTGTTGTCGGAGCTCTCAGGCGGGCACGAGCCCGGTCGCGCGGAGCCGCGCGCCAACCGCCACGACGTCCCCGACGACGACGAGCGCCGGCGAGGGCAGCCCGTCGGCAGCGTCGGCCAGGTC
>VGCB01000240.1 GCA_016870235.1 Actinomycetota bacterium
ACTCGGCCTCGCCGGACGAAGTCGATATCAATCACAGACAACAAGAACAGAAGGCCGCTTGATCACCTAACCACCACCTGTCCACGAAAGCGGGGGGCCTCCAAACCACCACCTGTCCACGAAAGCGGGGGGCCTCCATTATGAGTTCAGTTCCTGGGACCCCTTAAGCCGGGAACCTGCGGTTCCCTGGGACCCCTCCGCTGACGTGGTCGTTCGTTCGGTCTGATGAGAATCGGGATCGTCGCCGATACGCACCTCCGCGGCGGACGGACGCTTCCCGACGTCTGCGCCGGCATCCTCCGCGGCACGGATCTCGTCATCCATGCGGGAGACATCTCGTCGCTCGCGGCGCTGCGCGCGATCGAGGCTCTTGGCCCGCCGGTGGTGGCGGTGCACGGGAACGTCGACGACGCCGACATCTGCGCCCTGCTTCCCGAGAGGAGAATCGTGTGCACGAGCGGCGTCCGGATCGGGGTGATCCATGACTCCGGGTCGGCCGCCGGCCGGCTGGAGCGTCTGCGGCTTCTGTTCGCGGCGACGGACGCCGTCGTCTTCGGTCACTCGCACATACCGCTCCACGAGCAGGCGACAGGCGGCTTCCAGATCTTCAACCCGGGCAGCCCGACGCAACGACGCGGCCAGCCACAGCACACGCTCGGCATCGCCCGTGTCGACCGCGGCCGGATCCACTTCGAGCTGGTCGGCCTCGAAGGCGGTCACACGTCTTCGTCCTCTCGAAGGCGAGGGCCGCGCAGCGGCCCCTAGACTCTCCCCGTGGCCGTGACCCGGACCTCCCGTACGCGCGTCAAGCGCATGCCCGAGCGCGGGGCGTACGACCGCGGGACGATCGACGCGATCCTCGACGCGGCGCTCTACTGCCACCTCGGCTTCGTCGACGGCGACCAGCCATTCGTGATCCCGACCTTGCACGCGCGGATCGGCGACCGTCTCTACATCCACGGGTCGTCTGCGAGCCGGGCGCTCCGGCGGCTCGGCGAGGGGATTCGGGCGTGTGCGACGGTGACGCTCGTCGACGGGCTCGTCCTCGCGCGGTCGGTCTTCAACCATTCGGTCAACTACCGGAGCGTCGTCGTCCTCGGCGTCGCCACGCCGGTGACCGACCGCGACGAGAAGCTCGCTGCGCTCGAGGCGTTCACGGAGAAGCTCGTGCCCGGGCGCTGGGCCGACGCGCGCTCGCCGACCGCGAAGGAGCTGAAGGCGACGGGCGCGCTCTGGCTCCCGCTCGACGAGGCCTCGGCGAAGGTGCGGAAGGGGCCGCCGCGAGATGGGGACTCGCCCGACGGCGAACTCGACATCTGGGCCGGGATCGTCCCGCTCGCGCTCGAGGCGGGCGCACCCGTGCCCGACCCGGAGCTCCGTCGCGGGATCCCGCTTCCCGCGTACCTCGAGGGCTACCGGCCGGGAGCCTGAGCGGCGGCCTGCGCGCGCCGATCCGCGCGCGATGCGGTAGAAAGGAGAGCCGTGACCGCCGCGCCGTCTTCGCTTGCCTTCGACACCGTGGTCATGAAGTTCGGCGGCTCGTCCGTCGCCGACCCGGAGAAGGTGAGGAACGTCGCGCGGCGGTTCGTCGACGCGCACCGGAGGGGTCTCCGCGTCGTCGGGACGGTCTCGGCGATGGGGAAGACGACCGACCAGCTGATCGCGCTCGCGAAGGACGTGTCGCCGAGCCCGAACCCGCGCGAGATGGACATGCTCCTGTCCACCGGCGAGCGGATCGCCTGTGCGCTCGTGGCGATGGCGATCCACGACCTCGGCGAGGAGGCGGTCTCGTACACGGGCTCGCAGGCGGGGATCATCACGGACGCTGCGCACATGAAGGCGAAGATCAAGGAGATCAAGGGCGACCGGGTGCGCGAGGCGCTCGACCGCGGCAAGATCGTGCTCGTCGCCGGCTTCCAGGGGTTCTCCACCGACACCATGGACGTGACGACGCTGGGCCGCGGCGGCTCCGACGCGACGGCCGTCGCCCTCGCCGCCGCCCTCGGCGCCGCCTGCGAGATCTACTCGGACGTCCCGGGCGTCTTCACCGCCGACCCGCGCATCGTCCCCGCCGCGCGCAAGATCCCCGTGCTGTCCTACGAGGAGATGCTCGAGATGGCGGCGTCAGGGGCGAAGGTGCTGATGCTGCGCTCGGTCGAGCTCGCCCGCAACCACGGCGTCCGCGTTCATGCCCGCTCGACCTTCTCAAACGAGGAGGGGACCTGGGTCCAGGAAGGAGAAGGAATGGAGCAGCCGATCGTCTCGGCCGTCACGCACTCGGAGACCGACGTCGTCTTCACCCTCGCCGGCATCCCCGACCGGCCCGGCGTGGCTGCGACGATCTTCGATGAGGTCGCGGCGGCGAACGTCAACGTCGACACGATCATCCAGAACGTCGTGCACGGCGGCGCGGAGCTCTCGTTCTCGGTCCCGACGGAGGACGTCCCGGCGACCCGCTCGGCGATCGAGGCGGCGAAGGCGACACTCGGCGAGTTCACGCTCGAGGAGAACCACGAGCTCGGCAAGGTGTCGCTCGTCGGCGCGGGGATGCGCTCGCACCCGGGCGTGGCGGCGACGATGTTCCGGACGCTGGCGGATCTCGGGATTAACCTCGAGATGATCTCGACCTCGCCGATCAAGATCTCCTGCATGATCAGCCGCTCGGAGATCGCGAGCGCCGTGCGTGCGCTGCACGAGGCGTTCGCGCTCGACCGCGAGCCGGAGGCCGAGTAGCGCGAGCCGGAGGCCGAGTTGACCGCGTGCCGGTCGTGAGTGCGTGCCGGAATCGCCGAAGAGCGCCTAGGTGCTTCCGCACGTCTCGAGGCCGATCTCCTTGGCGACGCCGTCGGCCGTCTCGTTGAGGTCGTCGAGCTTGCCGGTGATCTCCTCGACCTTGGCGCTGTCCTCGGCCTCGACCGCATCCGCGAAGTCGTCGAAGAGCGCGATCTGATCGTCGAGCGCGTTGTAGGCCTCGTCGACCTTCGCCTCGATGTCCTCGGGCGGCCGGAGCTCTCGGAGCTTCGCCAGCTGCTCCTCGGCCAGGACCTTGCCGTCGCGGACGAGCTTGCCGGCGTCGGCCGCCGACTCCGGCTCACCGAGGTCGCCGAACTTGCCGTCGAACTCCTTGCAGATCGCGTCCGCTTGCGCGAGGTACTCGTCGAGGGTCAGCCGGTCGCCGCCGCCCCCGCCGCCGCATGCTGCCACGGCGAGCGCCAGCGCAGCCGCTCCCGCTCCTCCGACCAGACGTCCTCTGCGCACTGCTCGCTCCTCCGCTCGCCGTTGACTCGCGGGCGGTACAGGCGCGGGCGGACGGGAGAGGCATGGCGCGGCGGGCGCCGAACTCCCCGGGCATGGACGACCGCACGCTCCGCGCGATCGTGACGGCCCTCGCCTGGCTCGGGGTCGTGATCGTCCTGCGACTCGTCCTCGCCTTCCTCTACGACCGCTGGGAGCGTCGGCGCGCGGACGGGGACATCGCAGCCGCGGCGCGGCGTCGGACGACGGTCAGCTTCCTGCAGCGGATCCTGGTCGCCCTGGTGGTCGCGATCGGCGCCTGGAGCGTCCTCTCGATCTTCCCGCAGACGAACGAGGTGGCGCGGGCGCTGCTCGCCTCGAGCGCCGTCCTCGCCGTCTTCGCGGGCCTGGCGCTCAACACGCCGCTCGGCAACCTGGGCTCCGGCGTCCTCGTCGCCTTCACCCAGCCGCTCCGGCTCGGCGACCGTGTCACGGTGGGGGAGCAGACGGGCTTCGTCGAGCAGATCAACCTCATCTACACCGAGCTCGTCACCGACGACGACCGGCGGATCTACGTCCCGAACACGCAGCTGACGACGACGCCGATCGTGAACCGCACGATCAAGGACCCGCGGCGGACGGTGACGGCGCTGCTCCCGGTCCGGCTGGGCAGCGACGTCGGCGAGGCGCGCCGGATCCTCCTCGAGTCGGCGACCGACGGCGTCGGTGACGTCCGCGTCACCGTCAGCGAGATCACCGACCGGCTCGTCTGGCTGACCGTGACCGGCTTCGCGCCGCTGTCCGCCGACGTTCCCACGCTCGCGAGCGAGCTCCGAGAGCGCGGCCTCGTTGCACTCTCCGGCGCCGGCCTCCTCCCGACCGCGTGACCTTCGGTAGCGCGCCGTCTTGGCGATCACCAGACGCTGGTGACCCAAGCCCGACCCGATCTGAAGGGAGGGGTCACAGCGAACCGTAGGTTCCCGGCTTCAGGCCGGGGATGCCCGACCCATGCTGTCGGCCAGGCCACGATCACCATCAACTCAAGCGGCCGTACCCCTCACACGCAATCTTTCAGCGCTTGCGCCTCCGGCAACCGCTCCAGCCGCTTGAGCGTCGAGTTCTCGATCTGCCGGATCCGCTCGCGGGTGACGCCGAAGGCGCGGCCGACCTCCTCGAGGGTGCAGGGGGGCCGGCCGTCGAGCCCGTACCGGAGCGCGATCACCTTGCGCTCGCGCTCGGGGAGCGACGCGAGCGCGAGGTCGATGTCCTCGCGGCGGAGCGACAGCGAGGCGCGGTCGAACGGCGACTCGGCCGTCTCGTCGGGGACGAAGTCGCCGAGCGACGACTCCTCCTCCTCGCCGATCGGCTTGTCGAGCGAGACGGGCAGCTGCGACATCCGCAGGATCTCGCGGACCTCGCCGGGCTCCATGTCCAGCTCCTCGGCGATCTCCTCGGCGCGCGGCTCGCGGCCGAGGCGCTGGACGAGCTGGCGCTCGATGTGCACGACCTTGTTCAGCTTCTCGACCATGTGCACGGGGATGCGGATCGTTCGCGCCTTGTCGGCGATCGCGCGCGTCACCGCCTGGCGGATCCACCAGGTCGCGTAGGTCGAGAACTTGTAGCCCTTCCGGTAGTCGAACTTCTCGACCGCGCGGATCAGGCCGAGCGAGCCCTCCTGGATCAGGTCGAGGAAGGAGAGGCCGCGGCCGAGGTAGCTCTTGGCGATCGAGACGACGAGCCGGAGGTTCGCCTCGATCATGTGCTGCTTCGCGGCGGGGTCGCCGCGCTCGATCCGCTTTGCGAGCGCGATCTCCTGGTCGGCGGTGAGGAGCGCGACCTTGCCGATCTCCCGCAGGTAGAGACGGAGCGAGTCGAGCGACGGCTCGACGCTCAGGTCGAGCTTCGGCGCCACGACCTTCTCCTCCTCGGGCGGGGCGGTCTGCTCGAAGGGGAGGGCCTTGTGCTGCTCGCCTTCGAGGAGCTCGACCGAGTT
>VGCB01000241.1 GCA_016870235.1 Actinomycetota bacterium
GGTACGGAGCCGAGTACTCCATCGCCGCCGCGTGCGCCGTCGGATGCGCGCAGAACGCGATCCCGCAGTCGTACGGGACGTTGAGCCACTTGTGCCCGTCGGTCGCCCACGAGTCGGCCCGGGCGTGACCGGCGACGAGGTGGGCGAGGCGCGGGTACGCGGCCGCCCACAGGCCGAACGCGCCGTCGACGTGGACCCAGGCGCCGGTCTGCGCGGCGGCGTCGGCGATCGCCCCGAGGTCGTCGAAGGCGCCCGTGTTCACCTCGCCCGCCTGCGCGCAGACGATCGTCGGCGCGTCCGTCGCGAGCGCGGCGGCAAGGCCCTCCACCAGCATCCGCCCCTGGCTGTCGGCCGGGAGCACGACCTCCTGCTCCTTCCCGATCCCGAGCAGGCGGAGCGCGCGCCCGAGCGTCACGTGCCGCTTCGCGCCGACGACGACGCGGAGCGGCGGCGCTCCCGCGAGACCGCGGTCGGGGATGCTCCAGCCGGCCCGCTCGTACAGCGCGTGGCGCGCGGCGGCGAGCGCGGTGACGTGGGCCATCTGGCAGCCCGTGACGAAGGCGAACGACACGCCCGCCGGGAGCCCCAGCACCTCCGCCGTCCAGCGTCCGGCGACGTCCTCGATCGCCGAGGTCGACGGCGTCACCTCGGCGAGGCCGGTGTTCTGGTCCCACGTGCTGCACAGCCAGTCGGCGGCGAGCGCGGCGGGAAGCGAGCCCCCGATCACGAACCCGAAGAAGCGGCCCGACTGCGTGCCCATGAGACCGGGCTCGGCCAGGCGCGCGAGCTCCTCGACCACGTCCGCAGGTGCGCGCGGCCGGTCGGGCAGCGGGCCGTCGAACGCGCGGAGCGACGCCGCGTAGTCGGCGGCGGGCGCCACCGGGCGCGTGTCGAGGGAGGCGAGGAAGTCGACTGCGATCTCCGTCGTGCGCCGGAGGAGGGCGGCCTCGTCGTGCTCGCGCATGCGCCGGGTCAGGTGGCGACGAGCGGCTCGAAGCGCTCGGGCCCGTCGAACGGGCCGATCACCGCGAGGAAGAGCCGCTTGCCGAGGATGTCGGCCGCCACGCGCTGCACGTCGTCGACGGTGACCGCCTCGATGCCGGCCAGGATCTCCTCCGGCTCCGGGGCACGCTCCTCGAGCACCTCGCGGCGGAGGCCGAACATGAGCGTGCCGTACGGGCTCTCGAGCCCGAGGACGAACCGTCCCTTGGTGAAGTTCCGCGCCTTCTCGAGCTCCGGTGCGGGCACCGGCTCGGTCACGGTGCGCCGGAGCTCCTCGACGATCGTCGCGATCGCGTCGTCGATCCGCGCGATGTCGACGCCCGCCTGCGCGGAGAACGAGCCGGCGTCCGCGTACGAGCTGCCGCCCGCGAACACGTAGTACGCGAGGCCGCGGCGCTCGCGGACCTCCGTGAAGAGCCGCGACGACATGCCGCCGCCGAGCACCGTGCCGAGGAGCTGCACCGCGTACCGGTCCGGGTGGGCGGTCTCGTAGCCCCGGGCGCCGAGGATCAGGTGCGCCTGGTCCGACTGCTTCGAGTGGACGCCGACCGAGGCGCCGTTGGCCGAGAGCTCGACCGCCGCGTACGGGCCCGTCGGGGCGGCGGCGACGTCGCCGAACAGCTCCTCCAGCTTCTCGATCAGCCCGTCGCCGAGCTTGCCGCCGATCCCGATCACGGTGCGCTCGGGCCGGTACCAGCGGTCGAGGTACGAGAGGAAGGTCTCGCGGGTGGCGGCCCGCACCGACTCCCTCCGACCGATGATGTCCCAGCCCAGCGGCTGATCGCCGTAGAGGAGCCGCTCGTAGACCGAGCCCACGTACGAGCGCGGCGTGTCGAAGTACATGTTCATCTCCTCGACGATCACGCCCTTCTCGCGCTCGATCTCGTCGGCGTCGAACTTCGAGCTGCGCAGCATGTCGGCGAGGACGTCGAGCGCGGTGTCGCGCGTCTCCGCGGCGCACTTCACGTAGTAGCCGGTCGTCTCCTTGCCCGTGAACGCGTTGAACTCGCCGCCGATCCCGTCGATCTCGGCGGAGATGTCGCGGGCCGTGGGTCGCCGGTCCGTGCCCTTGAAGAACATGTGCTCGGCGAAGTGCGCGATGCCGCTCGTCTCGTGCGTCTCGTACCGCGAGCCGGCCGCGAACATGACGACGCAGGTGACCGACTGGGCCGTCGGGACCGGCGCGAGGAGCACGCGGACGCCGTTGGAGAGGGTCGCGCGCTCGAAGGTGGCCATCAGGCCATGGTACTGGCCGGCCGGCGGTGTCCCGCGCGGCCCGGCGGGCGCCTTCAGCCGGGCTGTCCTTCCCGGTCGAGCGTGGCGAGGAGCTCGCGCTCGCGCTCGGGCGTCAGCCCGAAGGCGTCGGTCGTCGACGCCTGCCGCAGCGCGCCTTCGACCGTCTCCACCAGCGGGCGGAAGCGGAGGCCCGCCGCGATCGCCTTCGCAACCACGACCTCGGCCCAGGCCGCCCACGCGGCATCGTCGACCCAGAGCGGCAGGTCGTCGAAGCCGAGCCCCTCGGCGGTGAGCACGGCGTCGTCGACGACGACCGGGGTGACCGTCTCGCCCGTGAGCGCGGCGGCCGTGTGGAGGACGTCGAGCAGCGAGACGGCCGGCAGCGGGCCGGTCGCGTTGAACGTCCCCGCATGCGGCGCCCTCGCGCAGAGGAGGGTGAAGTCGGCGAGGTCGCGCGCGTCGATGAACTGCATGCGGGCGGCGATGCTCCGCGGAACCACGATCCGGCCCCCGCGGGCCGCCCGGTGCACCCACCACGTGAGGCGGCCCGTGTGGTCGTGCGGCCCGGCGACGAAGCCCGGGCGGACGATCGTCGAGCGCTCGCCGAGCACCTCCCGGACCACGTCCTCGCACAGCGCCTTCAGCGCGCCGTAGTCGGCCATGACGTCCTCGCTCGCGGGGTCGGCCGCGACCTGCACCGGGCCGCTCTCGTCGCGCGGGACGGCGAGGTCTGCGAACACCGAGATCGTCGAGACGAAGACGTAGCGGCCGACGGCGTCGCGGAGGAGCTCGGCCGACGAGCGGACGACCCGTGGCAGGTAGCCGGACACGTCGACGCACGCGTCCCAGGCTCCGCCGCGCAGCGCCTCGAGATCCCCGTCGCGGTCGCCGAGAAGGTGCTCGCACCCGGGAAAGAGGGCGGCGTTCGTGACGCCGCGGTGGAAGAGCGTGACCTGGTCGCCCGCCGCCAGCGCCGCCTCGACGAGCGCCCGGCCGACGAACTGCGTCCCGTCGAGGACGAGGAGCCTCACACGAGCTCGCCGAGCCCCGTCAGGAGCCGGTCGACCTCCTCGGCGGTGTTGTAGTGCACGATCCCGACCCGGACGGCGCCCTGGTGCTCGTCCAGCCCGAGATGGCGCATCGTCTCGATCGCGTAGTAGTTTCCCCACCACACGGCGATCTCTCGCTCGCTGAGGTAGGTCGCGACCTCCTCGGGCGTCCGGCCCGGGATCGAGAAGCAGAAGGTCGGGACGCGGCCCTCCATCGTCGGCAGGCCATGCAGCCGGATCGGCTCGGGCAGGCCCGCCAGGAACCGCTCGCCGAGCGCGTGCTCGTGGCCCGTGATCGCGTCCCAGCCGAGCGACTGCACGTAGTCGACGGCAGCGACGAAGCCGGCGAGGAGCTCGTGCTGGCAGGTGCCGAGCTCGAAGCGATGGCCGACCGGCTCGTTCGCCGCCGGGCGCACCTTGTACGGGCGCCAGGAGCCGATCACGTCGCGCTTGCCGAACGCGAGGCCCATGTGCGGGCCGAAGAACTTGTACGGCGAGCAGATCAGCACGTCGAGATCCCAGGCGGCGACGTCGATCCGCCCGTGGGGGCCGAAGTGCACCGCGTCCGCCCACGCGAGCGCCCCTGCCTCGTGGGCGAGCTCGACGATGCGGCGCACGTCGGGCGCGGTGCCGACGGAGTTGGCCGCGATCGGGAAGGCGACGACCCGGGTGCGGTCGGAGAGCTTCGCGGCGAGGTCGTCGAGGTCGAGCGAGAGGTCGTCGTGCACGTCGACGAGCCGGACGACGATGCCGAGGTCGTCCTCGAGCGCGAGCCACGGGGAGACGTTCGCGTCGTGGTCGAGCTTCGTCACGAGCACCTCGTCGCCGGGGCGGAGCTCCCGTCCGAGCGCGAGCGAGAGCAGGAAGTTGAGCGCCGTCATGCTCGGCCCGAACGCGACCTCGTCGGCGCTGCAGCCGAGGAACGAGGCGGCCTTCTCCCGCGCGGTCTCGATCAGCGCCTCGGTGCGGCGCGAGGTCGCGTACGGCGCCCCGACGTTCGCGTTGTCCTCGCGGAGGTAGCGCGCGATCGCCTCGATCACCTCGTCCGGGCACTGCGTCCCGCCGGGGCCGTCGAAGAACGCGAGCCGTCGCTGCAGCGCCGTGAACCGCGCCCGCACCGCCGCAGCGTCGAGCAGCACCGAGCTCATCCGATCTCCCTCCCGTCGACCGTCCAGCGGTACGCGGGCGTGACGCGTAGCGAGGCGCCCACGAAGCAGTCGCGCTCGGCCTTCGCGAGCAGGTCGCGGAGCGCGTCGCCTTCGAGCGTCGGGGTCAGCGAGGCCGACACGGCGACGGCGATCTCGACGAACGCGAAGCGGCCGTCCTCGTCGCGCAGCGTCACCGTGCCGTCGGCCTTCGCGCTCGACACGACCTCCAGCCCGGCGCGGCGGGCGTGGTGGCGCAGGCTCGTCATCACGCAGCGGCAGAGCGCGGCGAGGACGAGGTGCTCGGGCGTCCAGGGCTCCGGCTCGTCGACGAGCGGGGTGCCGCCGCGATCGCTCGACGCCGTCCAGCGCTCGTCGAGCGACACCGCGAAGGGGAAGACGCGTGCCCGGACGTTCGCCACACGCACAGCCTAACGTCCGGACCGTCCCGTACCGTGGCTTCGATGCAGCGGTTGCGCGAGCTCTCGGAGGAGGAGTGCTACCTGCGCTGCTACGGATGGGTCGGCGACGACAACGACGTCGTCGTCGTCCGCGCCGGCGAGCCCGCGGTCGCGAGCCCCGGTGAGGCCCGCACGACGGAGCAGATCCGGATCGCGTTCGAGGAGCGTCTCGCCGCGCGCGACCAGGAGGCGGCGTAGTCCGATTCGACGGGTGACGGTCCCCGTCGACGACTCGGGCTCGCGACCGACGCCGTCCGCGGTTCCGGACGTCCTCGCGCCTGAGCTCGCGGTCGTCTTCGTCGGGATCAACCCGG
>VGCB01000242.1 GCA_016870235.1 Actinomycetota bacterium
GGACGCCGGTGGCGAAGGAGGCGCTGCAGGCGCTCGTGCGCGGCGGCGCGTGCGACGCGTTCGGCCGGCGCCGAGACCTGCTCTGGGACCTCGGCCTCGCCACTCGCCCCGCCTCGGTCGCCGGCACGCGCGGCCGGGCGAAGCAGCTGACGCTCTCGCTCGAACCCACCGTGGAGACGCCCGCGTTCCCCGATCTCACACGCTGGGAGCGGATGCTCGCCGACTACCGCGAGACCGGCCTGTCCGTCGGCGTCCATCCGATCGCGCTCCTCCGTCCCCATCTTCCCGCCGGTGTCCTCACGAGCCCGGCGCTGAACGAGGCACCGCACCGGTCGCAGGTCGCCTTCGCCGGCCTCGCGGTCGCCCGGCAGCGGCCGTCGACAGCACACGGGATCGTCTTCATGCTGCTCGAAGACGAGCACGGGCACGTCAACCTCGTCGTCCATCCCGACGTGTACGAACGACACCGTGCGATCGTTCGCGCCGAGCCGCTGCTCCTCGTCCGTGGCCGCTTCGAGCACGTGGAGCGGAACCGCAACGTGATCGTCACGGAGCTCGAGAGCCTGTCACCGCTCGCCCGCCGTGTCGCCGAGAGCGACGGGGTCGTGGCGGCGCTCCCGCGCGCGCATCACTTCGGGCACCGGTGAGCGTACGCTCCGGCCGTGGACGGCGTGCGCATCGTCGAGGCGAGGCCGGAGCGAGTTGTCGAGCTCGAGCCGCTCTACGCCGCGCTCCACGAGCAGCATCGTGCCGTCGATCCGCAGATCCCCGGGGTGCCGATGCGCGACACCGACGGCGCCTGGCCGCGCCGCCGCGCCAACTACGAGCAGGGGGCTCGCGAGCCGGGGGCGTTCCTGCTTCTCGCGATCGAGGACGGCGACCCGGTCGGCTACGCCATGGTGCGCGAGCGCGCAGCCTCCGAGGGGTGGGCGACGTCGGAGATCTGCGCGGAGCTGGAGTCGATCGCCGTGCTGCCCTCGCACCGCGGCCGCGGGATCGGCAGCCGACTCCTCGAGGCAGTGCACGAGCGGCTCCGCGAGCGCGGGATCCGCGAGCTCTACGTCGAGGTGCTGGCGACGAACGAGGCGGCCGAGCGGTTCTACGCCCGCCACGGGCTGATCCGCTGGACGGTGACTCTCCTCGGACGGGTGCCGGAGCCGCCAGATGCTCCGAGCTGACAACAGCCTCGGCCGCCGTTGCTCGCCTGCGTCTACCGCTCGAGCGTCACCTCGGCGAAGCGGCCGACCTCCTCGAATCCCAGCCGGCGGTAGACGGCCGCCGCGGCCAGGTTGTCGACGTCGACGTTGAGCGCGATCGTCTCGATGCCGTCGCCGGCGAGCAGGACGCACAGGTGGGCGCAGAGCTGGCGCGCGTGACCGTGGCCGCGGTGATCCGGGTGCGTGGCGACGTTGCCGATCGCGGCGACGCGGAGCGCCGCCGAGTGGAGGTGGACTCCCGCCACGGCGATCAGCCTGCCGTTCTCCCGCCGTCCGACGTACCGGCGCGTCTCGAGCATGCGCGGCTCGAACCACGTGCGCGGGTAGGCCGCAGCGTAGAGGGCATCGAGCTCGGCCCGGTCGTCCGGGCCGAGGAGGTCGAACGTGCCGACGGCGTTGGCGACCACCTCGCCGCGGTGCTCGAGCGCCATCTTCAGGTGGAGCGTCGGCGTCTCCGCGAACGCATAGCCGGCGGGCGGCGGCTCGAGCAGGGAGAGGGGCAGGTGCGCGTAGACCCGATCCGGCAGCCGCTCGCCCGCCGCGTCGAGGAGCCCGCGCAGCTCCTCCGGCCGCTCGACGGCGAGCGCGTGCAGCACCGGCGGATCCGGCTCGACGTACAGCAGCGCGATCTGCGTCAGCGCGCCGTCGCGATCCCAGCCGAGCCAGCGGGTGTAAGGGAGGAAGAAGGGGTCGAGGTCACCGAGCGCATACGCCTGCAGCGGCCCCTGCCGCCGGAGCGCGTCCGCGATCCGCCCCACGTCCCCGTGCCCGAGCTCGACCAGCCCCATGGCGCACCGTACTCGCTCGTCGCAGGCGCCGATGTTTGCTGCCGAGCTCTCTCGCGTCTGCTGTGCGTGGGACGGGAGGTAGCAGACGCGAAAGAGCTCGGATCCTGAAGCCGGGCTGTGTTGGTTGCCGGGTGTGCGCACGTCTGCTGGGTGAGGGACGCGAGGTAGCAGACGCGCGCACACCCGGCAAACAAACACAGCGCGTCAGGTACCTCGGTCTCGCACCCACCTGGCGCGCGAGAAGAACGGCCAGGCCTAATGAACAGGCCCGTCGCCCGCGACCCGCCGAACCTCGTCGAGCGACGTGACGCCGGCCGAGCCGGACGCCGTCGTCGCGAAGCGTGAGCATCCCCTGCGTCTTGATCGCGGTCGCCTCGATCTCGCGGGTCGGCGCGCCGACGAGCATCGCGATCTCGTCGGTCATGCTCATCACCTCGAAGATCGCCGCGCGGCCGCGGTAGCCGCTCTCCAGACACGCCGAGCAGCCGACGGAGCGGTGGAAGGCCATCTCGGCGAACGCGAGCGGCACGTTGAGCGCGCTGATCTCGCTCGGCTCGGGCGTGTAGGGCTCCATGCAGTCGCGGCAGAGGCGCCGGACGAGGCGTTGGGCGACGAAGCAGTTGATCGACGTGGCGATGATGCCGCGGTCGACACGCATGTCGACGAGCCGCTGGATTGCGGCGGCCGCGCTCTGCGCGTGCAGCGTCGTCAGGACGAGGTGACCCGTCATCGCGGCGCGGAAGGCGATGTGCGCCGTCTCCTCGTCGCGGATCTCGCCGACGAGGATGACGTCGGGGTCGGAGCGGAGGATCGTGCGGAGCCCACTCGCGAAGGTGAGGCCGGCGCGCGGGTTGATCTCGATCTGGTCGAGGCCGGGCGCCCGGTACTCGACGGGATCCTCGAGCGTGACGAGCGAGCGGTCGGGGTCGTTGAGCTCCTGGAGGCAGGCGTAGAGCGTCGTCGTCTTGCCGGACCCGGTCGGCCCGACGACGACGACCGAGCCGAACGGCTGGCGGATCGCGTTCTCGAGCGCGGCGTGCGAGCGCGGCCACATGCCCAGGTCCGTGAGCGACCCGGGCGCCTCGCCCTGGCTCAAGACGCGCAGGGTCACCTTCTCGCCGTTCGTGGTCGGGAGCACGGCGACGCGGATGTCGACCGTCTGGGGGCCGCGGCGGATCGTGACGCGCCCGTCCTGCGGCGCGCGCCGCTCGGCGATGTCGAGCCCGGCCATGATCTTGAGGCGGCTCGAGACAGCGGGGGCGGTCGAGGAGGAGATCGACCCGATCTCTCGCATGACGCCGTCGACCCGTGCGCGGACGAAGAGCCGCTTCGCCTGCGGCGCGAAGTGGATGTCCGAGGCGCCGATGTCGAGCCCCTTGGCGATCGACTTGTTGACGAAGAGCACCGCCGGCGTGTCGTTGCCGAGGTCGAGGTCCGTCGCGTCCTCCGTCTCGGTGGGCGAGACGGTCTCGAGCGTGCCGCCGACGTCGTGCTCGTACGTGCGGTCGATCACGGCCGCGATCGCGTCCCCTGCGGCGACGCACACGCGGAGCGGCGCGCCGATCGCGAGCCGGAGCTCGTCGGAGAACATGACGTTCGTCGGATCGGCGACGGCGACGAGGACCGAGCCGTCCTCGAGGATCCGGATCGGGATCGCGTTGTACCGCTTGGCGAGCGCCTCCGGCCGCATCATCGCCGCGTCGAGGTTGACGGTCGACGGCTTCAGGTCGATGAACTCGAGGTCGTGCTGCTCGGCGAGGACGCGGCCGATCGCGGCGCGGGTCGTCGACCCCTGCTCGACGAGGATCTCGCCGAGGCGCCGCTGCGGTGCAAGGCGCTTCGCCTCGATCGCCATCTCGAGCTGCTCCGCCGTGATGGCGCCGTTCCGGACGAGCAGGGCGCCGAGCGCGGGCCAGGGGCTGCGGGCTGCTTCCACGCACCCCTTATCGGCAGACGGCGGCCGGGGGATGAGTGAGAATCGCGCGATGCGTGCCGTCGTCCAGCGGGTGTCCTCCGCGTCCGTCGCCGTCGACGACGAGATCGTCGGCGCCTGCGGCCGCGGGCTCCTCGTGCTCCTCGGGGTCGCTGAGGGCGACGGAGAGGCGGAAGCCGTCCGCGCCGCAGGGAAGGTGGCGCGCCTGCGGATCTTCGAGAACGACGAGGGCAAGTTCGACCGCTCGCTCCTCGACGTCGGCGGCGAGGCGCTCGTGGTCAGCCAGTTCACGCTCCTCGCCGACACGGGGAAGGGCAACCGCCCGAGCTTCGTCGGCGCCGCCCGGCCGGAGGTCGCCGACCCGCTCGTCCGCCGCTTCGTCTCCGCCCTCGCCGGCGAGGGGATCGCCGTCGCGACCGGGCGCTTCGGCGCGCGGATGGCGGTCTCGCTCGTCAACGACGGCCCCGTCACGATCGTCCTCGACGTCTGAGGGTCGCGCGGGCGACGTGGACACCCGCGCGCTGCTCCTCGTCCTCGCGTCCGCGGTGATCCATGCGGTCTGGAACACGATGCTCGCGGGGGCGCGGGACTCGCGGGCGGCGACGAACCTGGCGCTGCTCGTCGGCACGCTGCTCCTCGTCCCGCCCGCGATCGTCACCTGGGAGATCGACGCCGACGTGGTCCCGTTTGCGATCGCGTCGGGGACGATGCAGGTCGCCTACGTCTTCCTGCTCGGTGTCGCCTACGACCACGCGCCGCTCTCGTCGGTCTATCCCGTCGCGCGGGGGTCGGCGCCGGTGGTCGTGCTCGCGCTCTCGTTCTCGCTCGACCGCCATCCTGCGGCGATCGGCGCGGTTGGCGCCGTGCTCGTCGGCGCCGGCATCCTCGGCCTCCGCGGGCTCGGCCGTCGCGGTCTCGTCTACGGTCTCGCGATCGGGGTGCTGCTCGGCTCGATCACGACGATCGACCAGTTCGGCGTCAAGCACGCGAGCACGTTCTCCTACCTGCTCCTGATCGTCGCGCCGGCCGCGATCGTCACGGTCGTGCAGGAGATCGTCCGCGGGCGAGCCGGCGTCCTTCGCGCGGAGGTGACCGGCCGGACGCTCGTCGCGGGCGTCGGGTTCATGACGACGTACGTCCTCATCCTCGCCGCGCTCCGGCTCGCGCCGGCAGCGTCCGTGGCCGCCGTGCGGGAGGTCAGCATCGTGATCGCGGTCGTGCTCGGAGCGCTCGTCCTGCGCGAGCCGGTCACGTCGCGGCG
>VGCB01000243.1 GCA_016870235.1 Actinomycetota bacterium
GCAGCTGCCGGCCGAGGCGCCCGAAGGCGCGGGCCGCCGACGCGGAGGCGAGGACGACGAGGTCCGCGTCCGGGAGCTCGGGCGCGAGCTCGATCGTCCGGTAGAGCGGCACGAAGTCGGCGTCGAGCTCCCGCACGAGGAGACGCCGCGCGCCCTCGGCGCCCGCGAAGAGCACCCGACCCGCCGGCCGCGGCATCTCCGCGAGGAGCCCTTCCAGGGTCGAGACGCGCGGAACGAGGTCGGCGCCGCCGATCGCCTCGGCCGTCGCCCGCCCAATCGCCGCCACCCTCGGCCGCCCGGCGCCGCGCCGTCGCTCGATCTCACGAGCACCGTTGGCGCTCGTGACCACGAGCCAGTCGTAGCCGGTCAGGTCGATCGGGTCGTCGCCGAGCGGCTCGACGGCGATCAGCGGGCAGTGGACGACCGCGTAACCGGCAGCTTGAAGGAGCCCGACGAGCTCCCGCTCCTGGCCCTTCGGACGGGTGACGAGCACGCGCACGTCGCCGCTACCGAACGAGGGCGACGAGCTCGCGGCCGAGCGCTTCCGGATCGGCGCCGCGCCGACGCTCGATCCACGAGCCGTCCTCCGCGGCGACGAGACCGGTCAACGCGGAGCCGTCGTCGAACGCCGCGACCGGAGCAAGGCAGCCGCCGCCGACGACGGCGACGCACCGGCGCTCGGCCTCCACCCGCCGCATCGTCTCCGGGTGGTTTGCGATGTCCACGAGGTGCTCCTCGCCCTCCCGCACCTGCAGCGCCAGCGCGCCCTGCCCTGCCTCCGGGAGCATCTCCTCCGGGTCGAAGCGGTACTCGATCTCGCCGCCGAGGCCGAGCCGGTCGAGGCCGCAGGCGGCGAGGACGACCGCGTCGAGCCCGCGCTCACCCCGCTTGCGCAGGCGCGTGTCGATGTTGCCGCGAAGCGGCTCGATCCGCAGGGTCGGCTCGAGCGCGAGGAGCTGAGCCCGGCGACGCACCGAGGCGGTGCCGATGCGCATGCCGGCGACGATCGAGGAGGCGCCGCAGAGCGCATCGCGCGGATCCTCTCGCGCCGTGTACGCGCCGACCGCGAGGCCCTCCGTGTCCGTCGAGGTCATGTCCTTCGCAGAGTGCACGGCCACGTCGATCCGGCCGGCGAGGAGCGCCTCCTCGAGCTCCTTGACGAAGACGCCGCGGCTCCCGATCTCACCGAAGGGGCGCGTGCGGTCGCGGTCGCCCGCGGTCGTGATCGGGACGAGCGCGATCTCGACGCCCGGCCGCCGGAGCGCCGACGCCGCCCGCTCGGCCTGCGTGAGCGCGAGCCTACTGCCGCGGGAACCGACGCGAAGCAGCACAGGAGCGACGGCTCGTGACGGTGACGGGCTCTCCGCACCAGCGACGCCCGCACGGGCGGATCCGGACGAACACGGTCGGCGCCTGCAACGGCAGGGGTCGACCGACGGTCGTAGGACGCGTCAAGTGCTGTCCTCCCCGCCCGCTGACTCCTCGGTGAGGCCCACGTCCTCGCCGAGACCGAAGAGATGCCGCATCACCTCAGCATAGACCACCCCGTCGGCGGTGACCGCCGCCTCCTTCATTCGCACGGTCGGCGTGTGGAGGATCTTGTTGACGATCTGCGCCGTCATCGCCTCGATTGCCTGGCGATCGCCCTCGGACAGGCGCTCGAGGCGTGCATGGGCCTTCTCCAGCTCGCGCCGCCGGATCTCCTCGGCGCGCGCACGCAGCGAGGCGATCGCAGGCACGACCGCGAGCGAGGCCTGCCACTCTCGAAAGCGGTCGGCCTCCTCGGCGACGATCCGCTCGGCGCGGGTCGCCTCGACGCGACGCCCGGCCAGCGACGACTCGACGACCGCCTCGAGGTCGTCGATGTCGTACACGAAGCAGCCGTCGAGCTGGGCGAGCGCCGGGTCGACGTCGCGCGGGACGGCGAGGTCGACGACGAGGAGCGGTCGCCCTCGCCTGCCCTTGATCGTCGGCCCGGCCGTGACCGCGTCGAGGACGAACCCCGGCGCCGACGTGGATGCGACGACGACGTCGACCGCCGCGAGCTCCTGCACGACGCCGTCGAGCCCGACCGCACGGGCCCCCAGCGAGCGCGCGAGCTCCTCGCCGTGCGCAGCGGTGCGATTCGCGACGGCGACGACGCGGGCGCCGCGTGAGAGCAGGTTGCGCGCGGTCAGCTCGCTCATCCGCCCCGCGCCGACGAGGAGCGCGGCATGGCCGTCGAGGTCGCCGAACACCTGCTGGGCGAGGGCGGCGGCAGCAGCGGGGACGGAGGCGGGGCTCTCGCCGATCGCGGTCTCGACACGCGCGCGGCGCCCCGCGTGCAGGGCCATGCGGAAGAGTCGATCGAGGTGCGGCCCGGTCGTCCCCGCCTCGAACGCCTCGCGCACCTGGCCGAGGATCTCCCCCTCGCCGGGCACGAGCGAGTCCAGGCCAGCTGCGACGCGGAACAGGTGGAGCGCCGCCGACTCGTCGCTCAGGCGGTAGAGCGCCCGCTCCAGGCCACCCGCGTCGCCACCTGCACGCCGAAGCAGCTCGTCTGTCGCCCGCCGCGCGAGGCCGTCGCCGCCGTCGCCCGCCGCGAGGTACACCTCGGTGCGGTTGCAGGTGGAGAGCACCACTGCCTCGCACCCGTCCGCGAGCCCGCGGGCGAGCGACGAGGCACCGACGACGTCGACGGCGACGAGCTCCCGCAGCTCCACGGGAGCCTGATGGTGCGAGACGCCGACGAGCTCGATTCGCAGGTCGATCACGCCCTGCTCACGCGTCGAGGGGCTGCTTCGTGCTCATGACGCGAAGTGCGTGACGGGAAGGACAATGGCGACGAGCCCGACCCCGCTGAGCTGCAGCCAGGCCGCGCGTCGCCCCTGGAGGCCGGCCTCCCGGCGGAGGACAAGGGCCGTCGCCACGAGCGCCCAGAGGACGAGCGTGAAGGCCATCGAGACGTCGAAGCGCCCCTGCAGCCGTGGCAGCCCGGCGACGATCCCGATCGAGAGAAGCGCGAGCGCGGCGGCCGTGATGCGCGCCTCGAGTCGATCGAGGGTGCCGAGCGGCGGCAGGCGCAGGCGGAGGAGGTGCGAGTCGCGGCGCTTGAGCCGCCGGTCCTCCCAGAGGTAGAGGGCACCCATCCCGGCCGCCACCGTGAGCCCGGCGAGCCCCGCGAGCATGAAGCCGGCGTGGAGCCCGAGGAGGACGCCGGAGCTGTTCCCCTCGTCGACGGCCGTGCCGCCTCCGGCCCAGGCGAGCACGAGGAGCACCGCGGCGATCGGCATCACCGCGAGGCCGAGAAGCCGGTAGCGCGGCGTGCAGCCCCACACGAGGTAGACGGCGACGACGAGCCACACGAACAGGTTGAGTGCGCCCGCCCAGGTTCCCCACGGGAACCCGTCCGAGCCGAACGCCTGCACGATCAGGAGCGCGGTCTGCGCCAGCCAGCCGATCCGCACGCCCCAGGTCGCGAGCCGCCCGCCGATGCCGGGGCCCCGGAGCTCGCCGGCGTACGCCACGGCGGCCTCGCCGTACGCGATCAGCGCCGGCCACACGAGGAACTCAGCCATCGCGGTGGCCAGACGCCTCGTTCTCGAGCACGGCCGCGTCGCGGCGGATCCGCGCAACCTTGGCGAGGATGATCGCGAGCCAGGCGACGATGACGACGGCGACCGCCGCGAACGCGGCCACGAGGTACCCGGATTGGCTCACGCGGCGCCGTCCGGGCTCGAGGCGGGCGCGCCGGTCACGAACGCTCTCGAAGCTCGCGGAGCGTGATGTCGGTCCGCTTGCCCGCGAGCTCGATGCGGTACATCGCGTAGCCGACCGCGGTCATCAGCGCCCAACCGACGAGGAAGGCCGCGAACTGGCTCCCCTCCATCTGCGGCCCATCGAGCGTGAAGGTCGTCGGATGGATCGCCTCCTCGGCGAGACGGATCGCGAAGAAGCTGACCGGGATCAGGACGACGCCGAAGAGCGTGTAGACGGCCGAGATCCTCTCTCGCCGCGCGCCGGGCTCGATCGAGAAGCGCACCATGAAGTAGGCGCAGTAGAAGAGGAAGAGCACGAGGAAGAGCACGAGCTGGTTCTCGCTCCAGAGCCACCAGTGGCCCCAGGAGGCTTTCGCCCACAGCGAGCCGGTGACGAGCGTGAGGACGCCGAAGATCGTCCCCATGTGAACCCCGGTGTACGACTCGAGGTCGTAGCGCTCGCCCCCCTTCCACAGGAGCCGGAGCGCCTTCCAGGCGCCGAGGGCGAACCCGGCGTAGGCGGTGAGCGCGACGGGGACGTGGAAGTAGAAGATCTTCTGCGAGATGCCCTGGTCGGCGTCCTCGGGCACGACGAGGAGCAGGACGAGCACGGCCACGAGCCCGAGCAGGATGACCGCACCGCCTACGCGCACCGTGCGGAGGTACGCGGCAAGGGCGCCGCCGGCGCGGGGGATTTCGGCAGAGGAGGCGGTTCCGGACGTCACTCGGTGATCACGTAGTCGAAGGTGGCCCACGAGAGTATCGCGAAGATCAGGTCGTAGACGCCGAGGAAGAGAAGGTACTTGCCCCCGTCTTCGGCGATGCTGGCGCCGACACCGCCGACGACGAGCGGGATCGAGAGGGGCAGCACGATCAGCGGCAGGATCACCTCACGGCCGCGACCGGCTGCGGCCATCGCCGAGGCGAGCGAGCCGACGACGCAGATCCCGATCGAGGCGAGCACGACGCCTGCGATCGCGACGGCGTCGAGCGGGGTGAAGAAGAGGGAGAACGCGGGCAACGCGACGATCTCCGCCGCCGCGAGGAACACGAAGGCGGCAAGCGTCTTGCCGAGCCAGATCGCGCTGCGGTCGGCCGTCGCGAGCACGAGCCCGTCGAGCGCCCCTGCCTCGCGCTCGGGTGTCCAGGCGCGCCCCAGCGAGAGGAGCGCCGTGAACACGATCGCGACCCAGAGGAGCCCGAACGCGGCGTCGTCGTCGGCATCGGCCGGGAGCGCGAAGTGGAAGACGACCAGCGTCGAGAGGACGAAGAGGAGCATCGCCGGCAGCGTGTCCTTGGCGCGGAGCTCGAGCACGAGATCCTTGCGCGCGAGGGCAAACGTGTCGGCGAGGAAGCCGGTCACGCGACGCACCGCGCGCGGCGTTCGCGTGTCATGCGACGCCCACCGCGAGCCGCCGGGAGGCGATCGGCTCGATGCGCGCCGGCTCGTGCGTGGCG
>VGCB01000244.1 GCA_016870235.1 Actinomycetota bacterium
CCGATCGTCCGCACCATCTCCGCGTACCGACGGGGATCGAGCCAGACGTGCGGATCGATGCCGCTCTCCTCCTTCTCGTCGGCGTGCTCCTCGTCGCCGTGCGGGCCCTCGCCGGCCACGAGCTCCTGCCCCTCGAGGAGGTCGAAGCTCGGTTGACCCGGCTCCCGCTCCCCGACTGCCGCTTCGACGGCCGGCTGGAAGCCGCTGCCGAGGTAGAGGACGACATCCGCCTCGAGGATGTCCTTCGCCTGCTGGGCGGTCAGCTCGAGGTCGTGCGGCTCGACCCCCGCCGCCGTCAGGTTCGTCACCGTCGCGTCGGCCCCGGCGATCTGCTCGGCCGCGTAGGCGACCGGATAGAACGAGGCGACGACGGTGGTGCCCTCCGCGGCGTCGTCGCCCCCGCAGCCCGCGAGAGCGACGCCGAGCGCGACGACCGAAAGAGCGAGAACAATTCTCATCATCATCGGCCGGACGCTAGCAGACCGCGTACGCCGACTGCTCCCGCCTGCCCGCGACCGTCGCCGGGCGGCCGTGCGCAACCTGCCCGAGGGGCATGCTCCACACGGATTGCGGCCCCCGCGACGATGAGAACCGCTACCGTCTAGCTGTGGGTGGCTGGCGTGAGCAGGTCGAGACGGGGCTCGTGTCGGCGGGGCTTCGGCGTGGCGGTGCCCGCCGAGCAGTCGTCGAGTATCTCGCCCGCCAGGACTGTTGCCGGTCGGCCCAGGAGATCCACGAGGGGCTCCGCGAGGCCGGCGTCCGCGTCGGCATCGCAAGCGTCTACCGCGTCCTCGACCTGCTGGCCGAGCTCCGGCTCGTCCAGCGCGTCGACTTCGGCGACGGCACCGCCCGCTACGAGCCGCTCGAGGCCGACGGGCACCACCACCATCACGTGGTCTGCCGCGACTGCGGACGGGTCGAGGCCTTCGAGGACGCGCGCCTCGAGGACACGCTCGTCGACGTCGCCGAGCGCCTCGGGTACGCGATGGAGACGCACGAGGTCGTGCTCCACGGCGCCTGCGGCACCTGCCGCTCGGAAGCACCTGCCTGATCGACCGTCCGCGGCCGAAACCCGATCAGCCGAAGTCGAAGATCTCAGAGAGCAGGGACTTCTTCCTCGAGCGCTTGCCGTACCCGCCGCCCGAATAGCGGTCGTCGTCGTCATCGTCGTCGTCGCGGTAGCGCCGGCGATCCTCGGCTGCGGGGCGCTCGTCGTGGTCACGGTCGCGGTCGCTGCGCCGGAGCGGCGTCTCCGACCCGGCCCGCTCGATCAGCTTGTCGAGCTCGCCGCGGTCGAGCCAGACCCCGCGACAGGTCGGGCAATAGTCGATCTCGATCCCCTGGCGATCGGTGATCGCGAGGGTGACGTCAGGACAAGACGGGCACTTCATCTGAGCTCCTTCCGTGGTCGGACGGCGATCACGGAGGTCTCTCCTCGCCCGTGGCCGAACGGCGGATCGGGGCGGGCGCTGCCGGGCGGATCACGCCGTACTGACGACAGAGCCGGGGGATACTCCCCTCCGGCAGGAAGGATACCGACGCCGCGGCGACCGGTGTCGACAGGCGGTCGTGCGACAATCGATGACGGTGCGTTCCCGGGTGCCCTCAGGGATGCTCGCGCTGCTCGCGGCGCTCCTCGTCATGGTGACGGCGCCGGCATGGGCGAAGGCGCCCGAGCCGCAGCCGACCAAGCCGGACGCGAAGCGGATCACGGCGCTCGAGTACGTCGCGATCGACGCGACGAGCGGCCTCACGCTCGTGCAGTTCCGGGCGCAGGAGCGCGTCCCGATCGCGTCCCTGACGAAGATCATGACCGCGCTCGTCGTGATCGAGCGCGGCAATCTCGCGCGGAAGCTCCAGGCGACGCCGGAGGCCGTCGCCGTCGAGGACTATCGCGACGGGCTCGTCGCGGGCAAGTGGTACTCGCGCGAGGCGCTCGTCTGGTCGTCGCTCCTGCAGTCGGGGAACGACTCGGCCACCGCGCTCGCGATCGACGCGGGCGGTGGGAGCCTGCAGGCCTTCTACGACGCGATGAACGCCAGAGCCCGAGAGCTCGGGATGACCCGAACGTCGTATGCGAGCGCCTCCGGGCTCGAGGACGACCTCAACCTCTCGACCGCGCTCGACCAGGCGATCCTCGCCCGGGCGGCACTGCGGAACCCGGTGTTCGCGCGGATGGTCGGCACCGCGTTCCACACGCTCCCCTGGCCCTGGCCGACCGTGGCGAAGGAGCTTCGCAACCACAACAAGATGGTCGCCGCCGTGCCGGGCACGTACGGCGTCAAGACCGGCTGGACGACGAGGGCCGGCGGCTGCCTGGCGATCGCCCAGCGCCGCGGCGAGCGCGAGGTGATCGCGGTCGTGCTCGGCTCGCGGGGGATCTGGCACGACATCGAGCTCGTCCTCGACCGAGCGTTCAGGAAGCTCGAGCGGCTTCCGCCAGGCTGATCGAGCCCGCGCGCACGGCGCACGCCGACGACCGACACGGCGCGCGCCTACGATTGAATCGAGATGACGGCCGAACGCGTCAAACGCTCATGGTGACGCTTCTGATGCGACCCTGGGTGGCGACGTGCTCCGAGACCGGCGCGGCGCTCTCCGACCTGTACGAGGATGTCCTGCCCGCGCGTCGCGAGCGCCGCCTGCGCCGGCACCTCGCGCGCTGTCCCGGCTGTCAAGCTGTCTACGCGTCGTTCGTCCGCGCCGTCGAGGGCCTGCGGTCGCTCGGGCAGGAGCCGACCGACGCGAGCCCGACGATCGTCGAGACGGTGATCGCGGCGATCCGCAGCGACAGCGGGGACGACCCACGGAGGCGGGACCGTCCGGACTAAGAAGCTCTAACAGAATGAAGGGACCCGTGGTTCGGCGCCGAATTGGTGCGCGTGAGGGGGTGCGCGATACTGGGAGGCGTTGATGGCGAGCCGGGTGAAGCCGTGGGTGGTCGAGGACGAGCTGTGGAGGCTGCTGGAGCCGTTGTTGCCCAGGCGGGAGCGGCGTTTTCGCTATCCGGGGCGGCGGCGGTTGGACGATCGGCTCGTGTTACAGGGGATCTTGTTTGTGTTGCACACGGGGATCGGGTGGGAGCATCTGCCGCAGGAGCTCGGGTTCGGCAGCGGGATGACGGCGTGGCGGCGGCTGCGCGAGTGGCAGCAGGCTGGCGTGTGGACGCGGTTGCACCGGCTCTTGTTGGACAGGTTGCAGGCGGCCGGTGAGATCGACTGGTCACGCGCGATCATCGACGCCAGCTACGCGCAGGCGAAAAAGGGGGCGGCGGGCTCGGCCCGAGCCCGGTCGACCGCGGTCGCAAGGGTGTCAAGCACCACGTCCTGACCGACGCCACTGGGATCCCGCTGGCCTGGTCGGCGACCGGCGCCAACCGCAACGACGTCACCCAGCTACTGGCGCTGGTCGACGCGATCCCGTCGGTGCGCGGCCGTGTCGGACGGCCCCGCCGCAGGCCCAAGCAGCTGCTCGCCGACCGCGGCTACGACCACGACAGCCACAGGCGCCAGCTCTGGAAACGAGGGATCAAACCCGTGATCGCGCGTCGCAAGACCGAGCACGGCTCCGGGCTGGGCAAGCACCGCTGGCCCGTCGAGCGCACCATCAGTCACTTCCACAACAAGCGCCGACTGCTCGTCCGCACCGACCGCAGCGAGCAAACCCACCAAGCCCTCCTCGACCTCACTGGCTGCATGCTCTGCTACGGCCGACTCCGAAAGTCATTCTGTTAGAGCTTCTAAGCGGCCGGGAAAGGGGCAATTCGCACAACCGGGAGGTGCGGTCGGCATGAAGTTCGGGTCGACCTTCCCCTTCACGACCTTCCCGAACGGCGAGGTGAAGTTGCGGGCGCCGACGTGGATGAACCAGACGCCCTTGGCGCCGGGCTCGCCACCGTGGACGTCGGTGGCCGGATCGTGGAAGTGCGTGACGCCGGGCCCGTAGAGCTTGTTCACGCGAGCCTGATCGGCCTTCGTGAACACGCCCGGGATCCCGATCGCGACCCAGTTGAGGTTCTTCGCCTTCGCGAGCTGCGGGTTGTCGAAGTGGAGCCCGAGCACGAGGCCGCCGTCGAGCGGCATCACGAGATGGTCGGACATCGACTGGAGACCGAGGGCCGTTCCCGGCTTGAAGCTCCCGATCAGCTGCTTCCAGAACTTCGCATCGAGCTCGGCCTTCGCGAGCTGGGCCTTCAACGACGCGACCTGCTTCGACTGAGCCGACGTGGCGGCTCCGCCTGTCGAGCCGAAGATGCCCGCGACGAGCAGCCCCGCGGCGACGAGCGCCACGAGCGACGCCGAAGCCGCGCGCGAACGCGACCGGCCCTTCACGACCTTCGCCATGCTGATCCTCCCATGTGAGACGACGGGTGTCGCCGGTATGACGCCGCCGAAAGCCCATTCGATTCGCCGTACGGGCGGCCAAATTTCTTACGAGTACCTGAACACCTCCCTCCCGACGCACCTGAGGGCGAGTCGCGCCCGACCGGCCGTCCTACGATGGGCGCATGGGCGAGCCGGACGCAGACGCCACGCTCGTCCGTGCCGCGAATGAGGGCGACGTCGAGGCGTTCGGAGAGCTCGTGCGGCGGTACGAGCGGCGGCTACGGCTCGTGATCGCGCGTGTTCTCGACGACGAGCGAGACGTCGAAGAGGCGACCCAGGACGCGTTCGTGCAGGCCTGGCGGCACCTCGATCGGTATCGCGGCGACGCCGCCGTGTTCACCTGGCTCTACCGCATCGGCGTCAACACGGCGCTCGCCCGCAGACGGCGGAAGCGTATTCCGGTGACGAGCATCGCCGCGATCGACGGTGACCTGGCGCTCGAGAGCCGTGACCCCCGTCCCGACGACGCGACCGAGCGGGCGGACGAGCGCGACTGGGTCGCGCGGGCGCTCAGGCGCCTCCCTCAGGAGCAGCGGGAGGCGGTCGTGCTCAGGGACGTCGCCGGGCTCTCGAACGAGGAGGTCGCAGAGGCGCTCGGCCTGACCGTCCCGGCAGCGAAGAGCCGGATCCACCGCGGCCGCATGCACCTGCGGGAGCTGCTCGAGGGCTGAAGCCGGTCAGCCTCCAGTCGCGTCCGCGCTCAACTTCCGGTCGCTTCCGAGCTCAGCTTCCGGTCGCCTCCGCGCTCAACTTCCGGTCGCTTCCGCGCTCAGCTTCCGGTCGCC
>VGCB01000245.1 GCA_016870235.1 Actinomycetota bacterium
CGAGACCGGCCCGCCGGAGACGGCGGCGCTCGCGGCCTCGTTCAACCACCTGTCCGAGGAGCTGCGCCGGGCACAGGATGCGGAGCGCGCATTCCTTCTCTCCGTCAGCCACGAGCTGAGGACGCCGCTGACGGCGATCCGCGGGCACGCGGAAGGCCTCCTCGACGGCGTCCTCGAGCCCGGCAAGGCAGGAGACGTGATCGAGCGCGAGGCCCGCCGGCTCGAGCGCCTGATCGGCGATCTCCTCGATCTCGCCCGGCTGCGGCGGCGCTCGTTCGACGTCGGCCGGGAGGCGCTCGATCTCCGCGCCGTCGCCGAGGAGGGCGTCGAGCGCTTCTCACCGCGTGCGCGCGACTTCGGCGTCACCCTCGAGCGTGGCGGCAGCGGCGCCCAGTGCCCTGCTCTCGGCGACCACGACCGCCTCCTCCAGGCGGTGTCGCACCTCGTCGAGAACGCGATCCGCTGCGCTCCGCGCGGCGGCACCGTCCGGATCGTGACGGCACCCGGGCGCATCGACGTCGTCGACGACGGCCCCGGCCTCGAGGCCGACGAGCTCGACCGCGCGTTCGAGCGGTTCTTCCTCTACGAGCGGTACGGGTCTGACCGACCCATCGGCACCGGGCTCGGGCTTGCGGTCGTCCAGGAGCTCGCGCAGGCGATGGGCGGCACCGCGTCGGTCGTGTCGGCGCCGGGTCGGGGCTCGTCCTTCTCGATCACCCTTCCAACCCCGCCCGGGTGACCGGCTCCGGCTCGCCGGCCGCCGCGCTCCGCCGGAGCCGGCCGGGCCACGGCCACCACGTCCGCTCGCCGAGCTCGTACGTGAGCGCCGGGACGAGGATCGAACGGACGACGACCGCGTCGAGGAGGACGCCCAGAGCGACGGTGACGCCGAGCTGCGTCAGCGCGACGAGGGGGAGCACTGCGAGGACGAGGAACGTCCCGGCGAGCACGACCCCGGCGGAGGTGATGACGCCGCCGGTGACCGCGAGTCCCCTCCGCATCGCCTCCGCGGTCGGCAGGGCCTGCGCCTCCTCGCGCACGCGCGCCATCAGGAAGATGTTGTAGTCGACCCCGAGGGCGACGAGGAAGATGAAGGCGTAGAGCGCGAAGCCCGGATCCTCGCCCGGGAAATCGGCGAACGCGTCGAAGAGGAGGAGGCTCGCACCGACGGCCGCGACGAACGAGAGGACCACCGTCGCCATCAGCATCAGCGGTGCCGCGAGCGAGCGCAGGAGGACGACGAGAATCGCGAGCACGACGAGGAGGACGAGGGGCACGACGATCCTCGTGTCGTGCTCGGTGGCGACGCGGAGGTCCGCCTCCTCGGCCGTCGGCCCGCCCACGAGCACCGTTGCGCCCGCCGCCGCGCGAAGCTCCGCTCGCAGCTGCGGGATCGCGTCGAACGCCGCGCGCGAGTAGGGCGGATCCTTCAGGGTCACCTCGAACTTGACGCCAGGCGGCCCGGTCACGGGCTCGCCGACCTCGGCCACGAGCGGCGACGATCGGGCTGCCGCGATTGCGGCGTCCGTCCGGGCGGGATCGCCGACGACGACGATCGTGGGCGCGCTTGCACCGGCCGGGAACGACGTCGCGACCAGCTCCTGGCCCTGGACGGCCTCGACCGAGCCGCGGAAGCCGTTCGCGGTCGTCAGGTCCTGGTCGAGCGTGAGCGCCCCGAGGGCGAGTGCGCCAAGCACGACCGCCGTCACGATCCACGCGGCGCGCGCCCGACCCTGCAGCCAGCCACCGAGGCGGTGCCAGCCGCCGCGGCGGGCGGCGTCCTCCGAGCCGAGCCGCGGAACGAACGGCCAGAACGCGCGGCGGCCGCCGACGAGGAGCAGCACCGGCAGGAGCGTCAGCATCGCGATCGCCGCGACGGCGACACCCATGGCGCCGACCGGCCCGAGGCCGGCCGTGGTCGAGACCTCCGCGACGGAGAGGCAGAGAAGCGCGGCCACGACCGTGCCGGCCGACGCGACGATGGCCGGCCCCGCCTGCCGCACGGCGATCCGCATCGCCTCGTGCTTGTCCTCGTGGCGGCGAAGCTCCTCGCGGTACCGGGCGGTGAGCAGCAGCGCGTAGTTGGTGCCGGCGCCGAACACGAGCACGAGCAGGATCCCGCCCACCTGCCCGTTGATGACGACGCCGGCCGAGGCGAGGCCGTACCCCACGGCGCGCACGACGGCCTCTGCGAACAGGACCGCGAGAAGGGGGAGGATCCAGAAGATCGGGCTCCGGTAGATGAGGACGAGGAGGACGAAGACGAGGATCGCGGTCGAGAAGAGCAGCGTCGAGTTGATCCCCTCGAAGACCTCGTTCGCGTCCGCGGAGAAGCCAGCGGGACCGGTGACCTTCGCCTCGATCGACGCGGGGACGTGCATGTCGATCGCCTCGCGGATCGCGTCGACCGCGTTGACGAGGGTCTCCTCGCTCCCCTCGGCGACGATCGGCACGCTGACGATCGCCGCCCGCCCGTCTCGCGAGAGCACGGCAGGGCCCGGTTCACCGAGGCCCTCGATCGACGCGCCCGCGAGATCGGCGCGGACGCGCTCGATCGCGGCGCGCCCCTCGCCGTCGAGCGTCCCGGCGCCGCGGAAGACGGCAATCGCAGGGGTCGCATCCGGGCCGGGGAACGCGTCCTCCTGCTGGAGCACCGCGACCGACTCCGAGGAGCCCGGCAGGAAGCTCGAGGGCTCGTCCTTCTGCGCCTCCTCGAACCGCCCGGCGAACGGGCCGAGGCCGACGACGAGCCCGATCCAGGCGACGAGGAAGATCCACTTGGAGCGGCGCGACGTGACCGCCCGGGCGAGCAGGCCCATTACAGATATGGACAAAACATCGACATAGGAGGATGCTAGCGGCCGCGGGCCGCTCAGAGACCGGCAGCGATGTCCGCGGCGTACGCGCGGGCGCTCAGCGGCTTGCCCGTCGCCTCGGCGATGAGCCGGTCCCACCGCAGCGACTCACCGGGCGCGAAGACGCGGTCGACGAGCATCCTCCCCGCCTCGGGCCGGCCGACGAGACCGCCCGCCTCGCGGACGAGCATCGCGTTGAGCTGCGACGCGACGAGGTTCCCGTAGAGGTACGTGTGGTAGTAGACGGGCGAGCAGGCGATGTGGATCTTCGCGGCCCAGTCGGGCGCGCGACGGTCAGGGGGCGGCGAGACGAGCTGGTACCGGCGGACGAGCTCCCACCAGATCGCGTCGAGATCGCTCTCCGGGTCGGCGTAGAGCGCCCGCTCGAAGTTCGTCATCACGAGCACCCAGCGCGTGAAGACGAGGAGGTCGGCCGACTGGAAGCGCCGCAGCGCCGCGGACATGGCGACCGCGTCCGCCCCCATCCCCGCGACCTCCCCGAGCCACTCGGCGTCCGAGGCGAGGCGTCCCATCAGGATCGCGACGCCCTCGGTCACGGTCAGGTGCGTGTCGCGCAGGAGCCATGGCAGCGCGCGGTCGAAGCCGGCGTCGTAGACGGCGTGCCCCAGCTCGTGGAGCATCGTCTCGGCCCAGTAGCGGTCGTGGACGACGTTGGCGAGCACGCGAATGTCCCCGGCGCGGTCGACGTCCATGCAGAACGCGTGCTGCGACTTGCCGCCCCGCGGGAAGAGATCGCTCCGCGCCACGATCGGCGCAGTCTCGAGACCGAGGGCGTCGAACGTCTGCCCTGCGAGGGTGACGACGTCCCGTCCGGCGAACACCGGGTCGAGCTGCACGCCACCGGCAGTCGGCACCTCCTGGAAGAACGGGTCGTCGTAGTGCCAGGGGCGGAGCTCGGCGACCGGCACGCCGTACCGCTCCGCCAGCCGGCCGTCGACCTCGGCCTTCCAGCGGGCGAACGGCTCGCGGGTCACCTGCTCGGTCTCGGCGAGCGTCGCGAAGAGCCGCTGCTCGTCCATCTCGCTCGTCGCGACCGCGAGGGCGAACCAGTCCCGGAAGCCGAGCGACGTCGCGGCGGTGTTGCGCAGACGGGCGAGCTCGCACACCCGGTCGGCGACGAGCGCGCCGACCGTCTTCGACGCCTCCCAGGCCGCGCGGCGCTCCTCGCTCGACTCGCTCGTGCGCAGCACGCGCTTGAGCGCATTGTCGTCGAGCTCGCGGCCGCGGACGACGCCGCGGTGAGTCGCGTAGGCCGACTCGACGCTGGCCTCCAGCTCGATGATCCGCCGGCGCAGGCTGTCCGGCACCTGGTTCGGCAGGAGCCAGTGGCAGAGAAGGTCGAGCTGGCGACGGACGAGCGGCTCGGTCGCCTCCGTGCGCGCCTGCTCGACGGTCCGGAGCAGCTCGGGCTCGCCGAGGAGGTCGGTCAGCGCGAGATCGGCGTCGACGCGGCGGCGCTCGGTCTCTGGGCCGGCGTCCACGTTCGCCTCCCACCAGGCGAGGTTGGAGCCGACGACGAGCGGCGCAAGACGCCTCTCCGTGTCCTCCACCACCGCACCCGCTCCCACGGGGTCAGTGTAGTCGGGGGCCCGGCCCCGGCTTCGCCGGTCCGGCCCGGACGGCGTCTACGCGACGCGCGTGAGCGCCGGAAGCGACCCCGGCCCCTCGAGGCCGAGCATCGCGGCCGCAGGCCCCGGCCGGCCGATCCCGAAGCCCTGGGCGAGGTCGACGCCGCTCGCGCGGAGGATCGTGAGCGTCTCCTCGTCCTCGACGAACTCCGCGATCGTGCGCTTGCCGAGCCCTCGCGCGATCTGCACGACCGCCTCGATCACGAGCTTGTCCACGGGGTTGTCGACGAGCGCCTTCACGAACTCGCCGTCGATCTTCAGGTAGTCGAACGGCAGGTGCTTGAGGTAGTAGAAGCTGCCGAAGCCGGCGCCGAAGTCGTCGAGCGCGAGCTGGCAGCCGAGGCGGGCGAGCCGCTCGGCGAAGGCGCGCGCGTGCTGGACGTTGCCGACCGCAGCCGTCTCGGTGATCTCGAACACGAGGTCCGACGGGTCGCAGTTGCCCGACGACAGCTCCCGCTCGATCGCCTCGATCAACGTCGCCTCGACGAGTGACCGAGCCGAGAGGTTGACCGTGAGCCGGATCGGCGCGCCGCGCCGGCGGCGCTCCGCGGCGAGGGCAACGGCCATCTGGATCACGCGCCGGTCGAGCGCCTGGACGAGGTCGATGCGCTCGGCGATGCCGAGGAAGACCCCGGGGGGGGGGGGGGGGGGGGGGG
>VGCB01000246.1 GCA_016870235.1 Actinomycetota bacterium
TCCTTCCCGCCCAGCCGGACACTGCCGACCAAGCGCTCAGATGTCCACCAAAACGGGGGCACTCCAGCCAGACGCGGTGTTGGTTTGCCGGGTGTCCGCGCGTGATCTGGGTGAGGGACGCGAGTAGCAGACGCGCGCACACCCGGATCCTGAAGCCAGGGGAACGTGGTTCCCCCTGGGAACCCCTCCTACACTCGAATCCTGCGCCTACCTCCCCGCGCCCTCTTCCCGCGTCGTTGTCCCCCGTCCGACTTCAGTCGGACGGATTTCCCGAGCCCCGACACCACAACCGAGCCCTCGATCAAGCGGCCGCGACGCGAACCAGGCCGCGGCCGTCCGACTTGGCGCGGTAGAGCGCTCGGTCGGCGGCTTCGAGCACGCCGGCAGCGGCGCGCGAGGCTCCGAGCGGCGCGATGCCCACGCTGACGGAGACCGCGACCTCACGAAGGGCAGCAGGTGCCGCGTCGGGCGCCGCGAGCCGGTCGATGAGCCGGGTCACGAGCCGCACCGCGTCGTCGGCGTCGGCGTTCTGGAGCAGGACGGCGAACTCGTCGCCGCCGTAGCGCGCGACGAGGTCGCTGCGGCGCGGGAAGGCGCGCACGAGCTCGGCGGCGACCCAGCGAAGCGCCTCGTCGCCCATCCGGTGCCCGTGCTGGTCGTTGATCGTCTTGAAGCGGTCGACGTCGACGAGCACGAGCGTCGCCGCGCCGCCTCCGAGCGACTGCAGGTCGACGGCGCGCTCGAACGCGCGGTCGAAGGCGCCGCGGTTCGCGAGCTGAGTCAGCGGGTCGAGGTCGGCCTCGCGGCGCGCCGTCTCGAGATCGGTCGACAGGAGCTTGATGCGCTCGGCGAGCGACGAAGCCGTTAGCTCGTGCTCGGCGCGGCGGCGGTCGAGGATCTCGCCGAGCCGCTCGACGGCCTGGGTGACCGCCAGCTGCAGCTCCTGCGGCGAGAGCGCGCTCGCGTCCTGGAGCCGCTCCACGCAGGCGGCAGTCTCGGCGTCGGTCGCGGCCTCGGACTGCAGGGTCACGGCGATGCCCTTGACGAGCGCCCAGAGCGTCTCGTGTAGCTCGTCGCCACGACGCTCGCGCGCGCCAGCCTCCTCGCGGATCCAGCCGACGGCGGCGCCGCGCGCGCCTCCCCAGAGCCGGCGCCCGGGGGCGTCGGTCTCACCCGGGGGCGGGGCGAGATGGAGCAGGTGGCGTTGCCAGCCGCTCATCCGCTGCGCTCCGGTCTCGGACGTGGCCGCGTCCGACATCGCGCCGAGCACCGACGCGAGCGCGTCGATCGCGAAGTCCAGCTCGGTCGTGCCGCTCTGGGCGGCGCTCATGGTCTGACGTCTCGCCATGCCGCTTCGCCTCGGTTGTCGAACACACGGCGTTCTTCTTGAGGCGCGGGGCGTCGACGGAAGGCGGGAGCAGCGCGGCCGACGAGCCGCGGGACCGGCGCCGTCCTCTCGCCCGGCCTACCGCGTCTGCGGGAAGCCGAGGTCGACCTTGCTCGTCGCCGGGTCGGGCCAGCGGCTCGTCACGACCTTGCCGCGCGTGTAGAAGTGGATCGACTCCGGCCCGTACGCGTGCGAGTCGCCGAACAGCGACGCCTTCCAGCCGCCGAACGAGTAGTAGGCGACCGGGACGGGGATCGGCACGTTGATCCCGACCATGCCGGCGTTGACGTCGAACTGGAACTGGCGCGCGACGCCGCCGTCGCGGGTGAAGATCGCCGTGCCGTTGCCGTACGGGTTGTCGTTCACCAGCCGAAGCGCCTCCTCGTACGTGTCGACCCGGACGACCGAGAGCACAGGGCCGAAGATCTCGTCGCGGTAGGCGTCCATCTCCGGAGTGACGTTGTCGAGGAGCGAGACGCCGAGGAAGAACCCGTCGCCCTCCGGCACCGTCGAGCGGCCGTCGGCGACGACGGTCGCGCCCTGTGACGCGCCCGAGTCCAGATAGCCGGCGACCTTGTCGCGGTGCTCGCGGGTGACGAGCGGCCCCATCTCCGAGGCGGGGTCGAGGCCGTCGCCGACCTTCACGTCCGGCAGGCGCTTCTGGATCGCGGGGACGAGGTCGTCCCCGACGCCACCGACGGCGACGACGACGGAGACGGCCATGCACCGCTCGCCGGCCGACCCGTAGGCGGCCGACACGGCGGCGTCCGCCGCCATCTCGACGTCGGCGTCGGGCAGCACGACCATGTGGTTCTTGGCGCCGCCGAGCGCCTGCACGCGCTTGCCGCGCTTCGTCCCGTTCTCGTAGATGTACCGCGCGATCGGGGTCGAGCCGACGAAGGAGACCGCGGAGACGTCGGGATGCTCGAGGAGCGCGTCGACCGCCACCTTGTCGCCCTGGACGACCGTGAAGACGCCGTCGGGGAGGCCCGCCTGCTTGAGCAGCTCGGCGACGAAGAGCGACGACGAGGGGTCCTTCTCCGACGGCTTCAGCACGAAGCAGTTGCCGCACGCGAGCGCGGGCGCCCACATCCACATGGGCACCATCGCCGGGAAGTTGAACGGCGTGATCCCGGCGACGACGCCGAGCGGCTGCCGGATCGAGTAGACGTCGATCCCGCTCGAGGCCTGCTCCGAGAACCCGCCCTTGAGGAGCGTCGGCAGGCCGCAGGCGTACTCGATCACCTCGAGCCCGCGGGCGACCTCGCCCATCGCGTCGGAGAGCACCTTGCCGTGCTCGGCCACGAGCAGGCGGGCGATGTCCTCCCGGTGCGCGTGCACGAGCTGGCGGATCGAGAAGAAGAGCTCGGCACGGCGACCGAGCGGCACCGACCGCCACGTCCGGAACGCCGCCTTCGCCGAGCGCACGGCCGCGTCGACCTCGTCGACGGAGGCGAGGTCGACGACGCCGGACTGCACGCCGGTCGAGGGGTTGAACACCGGCCCCTGTCGCCCCGACGATCCCGGCACGCGCGCGCCGCCGATCCAGTGGGTGATGTGGTCGAGATCGGTCGAGGGCGCCGCCACGGGCGCATCCGCAAGCTCTGTCATGTCGTCGCTCCGCTCCGAGGTTGTCTCCACTGAGGGTAGCGCCCGCCGGTCGGACTTCGAGGCGCGCGACGCTGCTCACCGAGCGAGCCTCTCGCGCCGTTGCGTGAAGACCACCGGCGCGGGGCGGCGGCAGGGAAGCGTCTGGCTGAAGCCAGACGCGGGAGCGGGCGTACGTCGCGTCTGGCTGAAGCCAGACGCGGGAGCGGGCGTACGTCGCGTCTGGCTGAAGCCAGACGCGGAAAGGCAAGATGCAGGAACCGAGTGCAGGAGGGGTTCCCAAGGGGAACCCGTTCCCCTGGCTTCAGGATCCGGGTGTGCGCGCGTCTGCTACCTCACGTCCCACACCCAGCAGACGGGCGCGCACCCGGCAAACCAACAGCGCGTTAGATCCCGGAGGAGAAGGTGTCGCAGTCGCCGGGCTGACCCGACTCGAACCCGCGCTTGAACCACTTGACGCGGAGCTCCGAGGACCCGTGCGTCCAGCTCTCGGGGCTGCGGGCGCCGAGCCGGTCGTCGCCGACGGCGGCAGCCGCGTTCAGGCCCTCCTCGATATCGCCCTCTTCGAGCGCGAGGTTGCCCTGCCCGCTCTGCGTGTCGAGGTAGACCGAGTGGCTCCAGACGCCGGCGAAGCAGTCCGCCTGGAGCTCCATGCGGACGGAGAGGTCGTTCGCCTCGTCGGGGTTCGACCGCTGCCGCTCGCGCACCTGCGGCTCGATCCCGAGCACCTTCTGAACGTGGTGGGCAATCTCGTGGGAGACGACGTACGCCTGCGCGAAGTCGCCGGGCGCGCCGAACCGGTTCGAGAGCTCCCGGAAGAAGGAGAGGTCGATGTAGACGCGCTCGTCGAGCGGGCAGTAGAAGGGTCCGGTCGCGGAGGAGCCCGGCCCGCAGCCGGTCTGCGTGCCACCGGTGAAGAGGACGACCTTGGCCCGCCGGTACTCCCTGCCGGCCTGCTGGAACTCGGTCGTCCAGAAGTCCTGCGCGTGCTTCGAGACGGCGCCGACGAGCCCCGCCACCGTGTCCCCTTCGGGCACCTGGCCCGGCCTCGCCTCCTCCGCCTGCCCGAACCCGTCCAGGCCAGGCTGGATCCCCGTGCCGCCGTCCCCGCCGAAGAGACCGCGACCGAAGAGGAGGAACGCGCCGACGACGAGCAACAGGATCAGGCCGCCGCCACCCCCGGCCCTACGACCGGTCGGGATCGGGAACGGCAGGCCACCTCCGCCCATCCGTCCCTGCCCGAAGCCGCCTCCCCCTGCCCTCGCCGGTCGACGACGACGGGGTTGTCCGTCCGCTTCCACCTCACACGCGGAGCATATGCGCCTGGCCGGCTCGATGTCGCCGCCCGTTACCTCGCCGGCTCGCAGTCGACCGGGAGCTGTCAGGCGGGGGCTCGCCCGGCCTCAGGAGACGATCGCGGCTGCCTCTGCGAGCGGCCGGCGGCCCCAGGCGAGGGTGTCGGCGTACCAGCCCTCGAGCGGCTGGAGCGTCGTGCCTGCGCGCGAGGAGTGGACGATCCAGCCGTTGCCGACGTAGATCCCCATGTGCCCGACCTGGCGGGGCTTCGACCGCGGCCCCCTGTCGCCGAAGAAGACGACGTCGCCTGGGGCGAGCGCGGCGGCGCCGACCCGCCGGTCGACCGGCACCTCGCCGCTCATCGCGTACGAGGTACGGCCGCGGAGCGTCGTCGCCAGCGCAGCGGGCGCGCCGGGGAGGGGCCTCAGCTTGTAGACCCGCCAGACGAACCCCGAGCAGTCGAACCCGCCCGGCACGGTGAGCTGCGTCGCCCCGTCGGCCGTCCACTGCGGCTGCGGGCGCTCGGAGACGCCGGCCCACACGTACGGCGTGCCGACGAACTGCAGGGCCCGCGTGAGCACGGCCCGCTGGGCGTCATCGAGCGACGGCAGGGAGAAGGAGCCCGCGCGCTCGGCGATCCGACCGGTCGTGGAGGGATCGAGATCGACGAGTCGCGCCAGCGAGTACGCGGTCTCGGCGCGGGAGGCGGGGTCGTTGACGCCGCGCTCGAGCGCGTCCTGACCGAACGGGTGGTTGGCGCGGAGGCCGAGGAGGCGGGCGACGGTCTCGGTGCCGAGCCAGGCGGGCGGGCGGAGCCCGGCGTCGCGGGCGGCGACGCGGATGCGGCGCGCG
>VGCB01000247.1 GCA_016870235.1 Actinomycetota bacterium
ATCCAGGGCCTTCTGTCGCCATCCCCCCCGTCGTCGCGGGACGGTTCGGGAATTCCGGGAACCGGCCCTTGTGCGTCGTGCACGCCCAGACACCGCCGCTCTCCTCGATCGTGACCTTCCCCGGCTCGACCTCCGCCAGGATCTCCGCGATTCTTTCCACTCCGCGCCTCGTGCCGCGCCCCTGGTGGAGATGCACGGCCTCGGCGACGAGCTTGCGTCTGAGCTCCGACTCCCACTTCTCGTTGAGCTCGAGCCCGACCCAGCCTGCGATCCAGTCGAGGAAGTCCTCGGGCGCGTACTTCGGGTCGAAGTAGGCCGGCAGGTTGTCGAGCGTATGAAACACGGGCGAGAGCACGGCATCGAGGGCGGTGGTGAACCGCTGCAGGAAGCTCTCCTCCCGATCGCCGACGCGGTAGGCCGCGGGCAGGTCCGGCTCGCGGTAGAGCCCCGGCAAGGCCTCCCAGAGCGGTGCCGGAGATGCGAGCTCGCCGTCGGTGAAAGGTCTCGAGGCGGCTGCCATCATCTCCTCCCCACCTGAACGTAGTGCCGGTAGGAGAAGACCGTCGCGTACTGTGACACCTCGACTCTGTCGAGGCCCTTTGCCTCTTCCCCAGGCTTCCCTCCGGAGCGGTCACCGGCACCGGGTCGGCCATGAACAGTCGGCAGTCCTCGACCTCATCAACGCCGCGTACCGACTGCAGGAATGCATGCGCATCCGCCTTGAGGACGTCTCTGCCGAACTCCCACCCCTTCCCGTCCCGACCGCCCGAGATCGGGCTGAACGCCCTGTAGAGCTCGTCGAGGGCACGCTGTGCGACGTCCTTGGTATCGAACTCGGGCAGCGCCACCAGCTTCGCCACGATCGTGATGCCTTGGTACGTCGGCGGTCGGACGAGAACACGGGCTCCGATCACCCGCCGCTCGTCGAGTCGCGTCTTGATCCTGTCGACCAACTCCTTCCGCGGCGCCAGCTGCTCGAAGCGGATCCTTCCCCGGTCGCTCTCGACCTTCGGGACGACGAGCACGTGGGCTTCGCCCGCTCGGGCCTCGTCTTCCTCCGTCGCAGGGATGCATGTGACGCGGGCGAGCTCGGGAGCCACCTCGCGGGCGAGCTGCTCGTAGTCCTCAGGGGTCACTGCGCGGTCTCGGGTGCGCAATGTGATCGGCCCGCGAACCTTCGCGTCCGCGATGTCCTCGCTGTCGGCGCCGCCCGAGGCACCCCTCCGGTTCTCGACCGATGCGACGCTCGCGATCGGCGAGCGCATCACCCTGAGGATCCCGTCGGAGACGTTCCCTCGTTCACCGCCACCGGCCAGGTACTTGCGCAGCCGTAGCTCGGCGCCTTTCGGCGGGACGAGGCCATACTGGCGGATCGTCGGGCGGTTCCCGGGAGAGAGCCCGGGCTCTCGGAGCGCGATATCTCGAGGCGAACCCGGCTCGAGCGCGCCGAACGCGAGTTCGTCACGAACGCCGCCCACGAGCTCCGTACCCCCGTCGCCGCAATCGCCGCCGCCGCGGAGGTGCTCGAAAGCGGCGCCAAGGACGAGCCCGACGCACGAGACGCGTTCATCGCCGACATCCACCACCAGGCAACCCGCCTGACCAAGCTCACCCAAGCGCTCCTGACGCTGGCCAGGGCACAGCACGACGACCAGCCGCTCGCGCTCGAGCCGATCGTCATCCGACCGCTCCTCGAGCAGATAGCAGCCGACCTCGACGTTTCCGCCACGGTCACGGTCGGCGTCGACTGCGCTGTCGACCTCGCCGTTCTCGGCGAACGCACGCTGTTCGACGCCGCACTCTTCAACGTCGCCGCCAACGCCGCCCGGCACACACCGCACGGCACGATCGGAATCAGCGCCAGGCCCGACGGTCCACGAGCCGTGACCGTCGAGATCGCCGACACCGGCTCTGGGATGGGCGCCGAGGAGCAAGCGCGCGCCTTCGACCGCTTCTACCGATCCGGGAGGCCCAGCACGGCGGGCGGGTTCGGACTCGGGCTCGCCATCGTCCGTGCGGCGGTCGAAGCGCTCGGCGGCTCCGTCGATCTCGCCTCCGAGCCCTCGATCGGAACGACCGTCCGCATGAGCTTCCCCGCCGCCCGATGAAAGGGCGGATCCTCGTCATCGAAGACGAGCCAGCGATCCGCCGGCCGATCGTCTACGCGCTCCAGCGAGAAGGGTTCGAGGTCAGCGAAGCCCCCGACGGCGAAACCGCACTCGGGCTCGAAACGACCTTCGACCTCGTCGTCCTCGACCTTATGCTCCCGGGCATGTCCGGCTTCGACGTGCTCGACGCCCTCCGCCGCTCCGGACCCGCCCGCGTCCTCATCCTCACCGCCCGCGACTCCGAGATCGACCGCGTCGTCGGTCTCGAGTGCGGCGCCGACGACTACATCGTGAAGCCCTTCTCGGTCGCCGAGCTCGTCAGCCGCGTCCGGGCCCAACTACGCCGCCGCGACCTCGACCGCGACAGCCCGGGACAGATCATCACCGCCGCCGGAATCACGCTCGACCTCTCCAAACAGACCGCATCCGTCGACGGAACGCCCGTCAACCTCACGCCATCCGAGTTCAAGCTCCTCACCCTCCTCTCAGACGCCCCGGGCACCGTCCGGACCCGCCACGAGATCATGCGGCACCTCTGGCAGAGCGACCACCTCGGCAACGAGCGAACTAGCGAAACGCACATCGCGAACGTCCGCAAGAAGCTCGACCGTGCGGCCGGGGCCGGCCACCGGATCGTCACCGTCCGCGGCAGCGGATACCGGCTCGCAACCGACACCTGAGCCCGTCCACCGAGCGATAGCGGGCAAGACCAGCCGCTCCGCCGCCGATCGCGCCGGCCCCTCAGATTCCCGGTTGCTCGGCACCCAGCGGCATGTCACTACCCGGGTGGACGACGAGGACGGACGAGTGCGCGCGATGCGCGACCCGTTCGCTAACGCTGCCAAGCGACCGCACCCCATGCAGGCCACGCGAGCCGACAACGACGAGATCCACCAGTCTGGATCGGTCGCAGAGCGCGTCCACAGGTGGCCGCGGGTCCCACTCGGTCACACGGTCGTCCCAGGTGCCTTCCTCGCTGATCGTCTTGCCACCCTTCGCTGCGACCACGGTCAGCTCCGACCCAAGGCGGCCGCGAAGCTCGTCCGCGACCGTGAGCGCCACCTGCGACCACGCCGATCCGTCCATGCCCACGACCACTCGGTCGGGACGCCACCGCTGTCCCCACTGGGGTCGAGCAAGCAGCACCGAGTAGGTCGCGTCGTGCAGCAGCATGCTCGCGGTCTCGCCGAGCAGCGCGCCGACGAACCGGCTGCGCCGTCTGCCCCCAAGCGCGAGCAGCGTCGGCGCAAACGCTTCGATCTCGTGCCGAAGCACGGTCTGGGCTGTCCCGCGGACGAGCCGCGCGGACGCGTTCGCTCGATCGGCGAGGATCTCCGCCACCTTCTCCCGCGCCTGCTCAGCGTCACGCTCAAGCATCTCGGCAAACCGCTTCGAGTCCCACCCCGTCTGCACGACCCCGGTCAGATCGAGCGCCGTCACCGTCTGCACGACGCTGGCAGACGGTGCCAGCGCGAGCGCCTGCTGCAGCGCCTCGAAACCGTAGTCGGTGCCGTCCACCCCGACCAGCACCCGATCGAAGATCTCCTGCGCACTCACGTCGACCTCCTCCGCGAATCACCGACGGTCGCCGGTACACCGAACGTCCCCGAAGGTCTCTCCCACCCGTCACCGGCAGGCGCCCCGGGCAATCAGCCGAGATGACGAAGCGCCTGAGTCGGGGTACTCCCCTTCACCCACACCGTACCCGACTCGACCGTCCCACCGCGGGCACGCACCCCGATCCACCGTCGGTACAAACCCACACGGTCGCCCGCCGTCGTGCTCCTCTGCTGGTCGCGATGCGGCTCGCGGATACGACCGGGCTCGCCCAGCCACCAGGCCCGGCAGGACACAACCAGCGTCGGAGAGGAGGCGCTCGGCCTCTTCGCCGCCATCGTCGACCGGTACGGCGCGGTCGAGCTGACCGAGAACCGCCGCCAACACGACCCGCTCGAACGCCATGTCCTGCAACGCCTGCGCGACGGCGGCGGCCGCGAGTACCTCGCCCACGCGCAGCGAACCGAGCGTCTCGTCGAGGCAGACGATCCGATGGCAACGCTGCTCAGTTGCTCGCCGACTGGTGGCAGCACGCCAAGATCAACCCCGCCGACAACGTCATGATCGCTGGGTGGTGTGGCCGGTGAGCGCGTAGGCGTGACGCACATGGCCGGCGTCGACGTAGGCGGCGGGCAGCGTGATCGGCTCGCGCTGATGGCACGACGGCGGGCTGCCGCACCGGTGTTTGATCCGCGGGCGCTGATCGCGACCCTGGAACGGCATCGCGTCGACTACGTCGTGATCGGCGCCCTCGCCCGTGTTCTGCATGGCAGCGCGGAGACGACCGACGAGCTCGACATCTCCCCGTCGACGAAGGAGCGGAATCTGCAGCGGCTCGAGAAGGCGCTTGCCGAGCTCGCCCCCGACACCGGCGTTGATGCCGACCGGCTCTCCGCTCCTTCAGAGCCTGTGCTTCGGGTCGAGACCGTTCATGGGAAGCTCGCGATCGTGCCCGAGCCGGCCGGCACCCGTGGTTACGACGACTCAAACGCACCGCCGGGTGCGAGCACCTCGGCCAAGGGGTTGCGCCCGCAGGTCGCCTCGACCGCGGATCTCGGCAGGATGTTGAACACGTTGCGCCGCGACGGCGATCTCGAGAACCTCCGCGCCCTGCGCCGCGCCGATCAAACCCGCACGCCTGCACCAGCTCGACCAACGTGTCCACCGACGGCGCCACCAACCCCTGCTCCCAACGGGCGACGACGGTGCGGTCGCGACCGGACTTCTCCGCCAACTCCGCCTGCGTCAACCCCGCCCGCAACCGCGCCTCACGAATGATCCGCGACGGGAAGAGCTACATGGTCCGTTACCGGCGAGGCGGCCGTGGCTACCGGCTCGAACACGCAGGCACGTTCAGACGGCTCGATCACGCGAGGGAACGCGCGAGACTCACTGGCGGCTGGCTCGCGCTCAGCCTCGATCCGCGCCAGGAGCTCGCGAAGGTCGCCACGGAGGAACGA
>VGCB01000248.1 GCA_016870235.1 Actinomycetota bacterium
GCCGGTTACGGACGCGCTCGTCACGTTCCTCGACCCACGGCCGGGTGAGCGGATCCTCGAGCTCGCGGCCGGCCCGGGAGGCGTCGGCGTCCACGTGGCGCGCCTGGTCGGCGATCGCGGGTCGGTGCTCGTCAGCGACCTCGCGCCGGAAATGGTCGACGCGGCGCGGGCTCAGGTCGGGGAGCTCGGGCTCGGAAACGTCGAGACGCGCGTCGTCGACGGTCAGGACACCGGGCTGCCGTCGGAGTCGTTCGACGGCGTCGTGTGTCGGTTCGGGTACATGCTGATGCCCGATCCTGTCCGCGGGCTGGCCGAGACCGCGCGCGTGCTGCGGTCGGAGGGCCGGGTCGCGTTCGCGGTGTGGGGCGACCGGAGGGCGAACTCCTGGGGCACGGCGGCGACGCACGCGCTGGTCGAGCTGGGGCTCGTGGAACCGCCGGATCCGTACGGGCCGGGGCCGTTCGCGCTCGACGACCCCGACCGGCTCGCGGCGGCCGTCGGCGCGGCCGGGCTGTCACTCGAGCGCGTCGAGGACGTGGGCGTGGCGTGGCGGTTCCCCTCGACAGAGGCGTGGTGGGAGGTGATGCGCGACCTCTCCTCGACGCTTCAGGAGGCCCTCGCGACGGCCGATCCGGCCGGGGCGGCGGCGGTGCGCGATCGCGCAGTCGGCCACCTCGATCTGCGTCGGGTCGCCGGTGAGGTCGTCGTCGACGGCGTCGCGCGGGTCGCGCTTGCTCGGGTCGCCCTCGACCGGGCAACCGAGGACGGCCGATCCGGCTGAGGACGGCCGACGTGTCCCGAACGGCCACTGTCCCTGGGCCACCGGCCTCCTCCCCATACTTCGATTCTATCGTGGCAACGCGTTGCGGTGTGTTGCGAGAGTGCCCCAAGTTCGTTCCAGTGCGGCGCTCGCCGGCGAGGCTCCGCGTCGACGCCGCCGACGCTAGAGAATCGTCTTCCCGGCCATGGACGCGATCAGGGCGACCGCAGTCAGCGCCGTCGTGTTGCCCCGATCGAGGATCGGATTGGCCTCCACCACCTCGAGCGACTCGACGATCCCCGAGGCTGCCGCGAGCTCGCAAGCGAGGTGGGCCTCGCGATAGGTCAGGCCGCCGCGCACCGGCGTCCCGACCCCCGGCGCGATCTCCGGGTCGAGGACGTCGAGATCCAAGGAGAGGTGCACGAAGCCCGGCCCCGCCACCCGCTCGAGCGCTTCTGTCATTGCGCGCTCGATCCCGGTGCGGTCGATCTCGCTCATCGTGATCGCCCGGATCCCGGCTGTCCCGATCAGCGCCCGCTCGTGCGGGTCGAGGCTCCGGACGCCGACGAGGACGACCCGCCGCGGGTCGACGGCCGGAAGTCGCAGACGCGGGTGAGAGAATCCCGCATGACCCGTCGCCGCGGCGAGCGGCATCCCGTGGACGTTGCCCGACGGGCTCGTGGCCGGGGTGTTGAGATCGCCGTGCGCGTCGACCCAGATCACGCCGCCCGGGCCACCCGCGGCGGCCGCGAGGCCCGCGAGCGTCCCGATCGCGACGGAGTGGTCGCCCCCGAGGACGAGCGGCGACGAGCCCGCGCGGACGACGTCCGCGACCGCCGTCGCCAGTCCCGCCGCAGTGTCGAGGATCTCGGGCAGGAACCGCGCGCGCTCGTCGAGCACCGAGAGCGACTCCGGCTCCGGCGTGCGGACGTTCCCGCCGTCGGAGACGGTCCGCCCGATCGCCTCGAGCGCTTCCCGCAGGCCGGCGTAGCGGATCGCGGACGGGCCCATGTCGACGCCGCGCCGCGTCTGCCCGAGGTCGAGCGGCGCCCCGATGATCGCGATCGGCCTGCTCATGCCAGGACGGTAACGCGAAACCCGCGCAGGCGCGGCCGACCCGGGTCGCGGCCCGGTTCGCTACCCTGGGCTCTGCACTCGCGGCGGGGTAGCTCAGTTGGTAGAGCACACGGCTGAAAACCGTGGTGTCGCCGGTTCAAGTCCGGCCCTCGCCATCTGGTCGCATGCTCGGCCGTTGCCAGGGGAGCCTTCGGTTCTCTTTGCCGCTCCCGCGTCTCGCTTCAGCCGGACGCGTGCGTGAGTCCGACCGCTCGGCCGGGAGCCGCTCCGGCGATCGCGTCCTGCGCCCACCTTCTGGCGTCGACGCGGGCGCCGCGGGATCCGCCTCCACGTGCGAGGATCCCGCCGTGCGGATCGCCGTCCTCGACGACTACCAGCGGGTCGCGCCGGAGCTGGCCGACTGGAGCCCGCTCGCGGGGCACGAGGTCGCGTTCTTCGACACGCCATTCCGCGATCCCGAAGAGACGGCGCGGGCGCTCGAGCCGTTCGAGGTCGTCTGCTGCATGCGCGAGCGGACGCCGTTCCCGGCGTCGCTGATCGAGCGCCTGCCCGCGCTCCGACTGCTCGTGACGACGGGGATGCGAAACGCCGCGCTCGACGTCGACGCCGCCGTCGCCCGCGGGATCACCGTCTGCGGCACCCAGGGAAGCGGCGTCTCGACGGCGGAGCTGACGTGGGGCCTGATCCACGCCGTCATCCGTCACATCCCGACCGAGGACGCCAACGTGAAGGCCGGGCGGTGGCAGACGACGGTCGGCGCCGACCTCGCCGGGAGGACGCTCGGCATCCTCGGCCTCGGCCGGATCGGGCCCACAGTCGCGCGGGTCGGGGCCGCCTTCGACATGCGCGTGATCGCCTGGAGCCCGAACCTGACCGCCGAGCGGGCCGCAGCGGTCGGCGCCACGCTCGTCGGCAAGCGCGACCTCTTCGAGCAGAGCGATGTCCTCAGCATCCACCTCGTCCTCGCCGACTCGACCCGCGGGCTCGTCGGGCGCGAGGAGCTCGCCGCGATGAAGCCGGGCGCGATCCTCGTCAACACCTCGCGCGGGCCGATCGTCGACGAGGCAGCGCTCCTCGCCGAGCTCGAGAGGGGAACGATTGGCGGCGCCGGCCTCGACGTGTACGGCCGCGAGCCGCTGCCGTCCGACCACCCGCTGCGACGGGCGCCCCGCACCGTGCTGACGCCCCACCTCGGGTACGTGACGGAGGAGAACCTCCGCCTCTTCTACCGGGAGACGGTGGAGGACGTCGCAGCCTGGCTCGCGGGCGCCCCGATCCGCGTGATCGCGGCGCCGTAGACGCACAGGCGCGTCTCAGCCCTGATCCACCGATGGGCGTGATCGCTCGATCATCCAACTGCGCGCGCCTGCCGGGGTCGTCAGGACGTGCGCGGGACAGGTCGGGAATGCTCCTGCCCTGTCGATCCTGTCCCGCGCGCGCGCACCGCCTGGGAAGCGGCCTGGCGAGCCTGCCAGGATGCACCCCCCGCGCCAATCGGTGGATCCGGGCTCAGACCGGCGAGATCCGGATCGTGCTCCCGACCTGAGCCCGCATCACCGAGGCGGCGCTGCCGTTCGAGATCGCGACCGACATGCTGCGGTAGCTGTCCTCGTAGAGGATCACGTCCCCCGGCCGCGCGTCGGCGAACGTCCTCGCCGCCACGGCGTAGTACGACTCGCCGCCGAGACCGAGCTCCACCCGCGCGCCGGGAACGACACCGATCGGCTCGAGGTCGTCGCGCGAGAGGTTGAGCGCGATGTTGCCGAAGCTGTCGACGTAGAGCGCGACCGCCTCGACGCCGCGCGCGTGGAAGCGAGGCTCCGGCAGATCGAGCCGGACGAACACGTCGGGATGCACCGGCGGCCCCAGCTCCCCGATCGCGACACCCTTGGCGAGATGGGCGGCGGCGGGGGCGAAGAGATCGCGGCCGTGGAACGTCCGCGAGATCGACGGCAGCGCATAGTCGGGATTCGCGAGCTCGTGCGCCGCCTCGATCCCCGCGCGCTCGGCGGCAGGGATCAGAAGGCCGTTGTCCGGGCCGACGAAATGGCGTCCCTCTGCGTCCCGCAGCACGAGCGGCCGCCGGGCGCCGCCGACGCCGGGGTCGACGACGGCGAGGTGCACTCCCTCGGGCATGTACGGCAGCGTGTTCGCAAGGACGAGCGCGCCCTGCAGCACCGCCTGGGGCGGGATCCCATGGGTGACGTCGATGATCTGGGCTTCCGGCGCGATCCGCTTGATCACGCCGTGACACGTGCCGACGAAGTCGTCGCGGAGGCCGAAGTCGGTGAGGAAGCAGACGAACACGGCTGGTCACGAGGGGCAGACGTCCCGCGCCCTCACCGGATCGTGTCACACGGAGCGGTCGAGGGCGGGACGGCTCAGGTCCGGCGGCGCTGGAACCAGACCCAGCCGTCGCTGCGCGGCCCGTGGGCGTATCCGGCCTTGGCGAGGACCGCGGCCGACGCCGAGTTGTCCGGGTGGACGCGCGCCGTCAGGCGCTCGAGGCTCGCGTGCCGGGCGAACGCCGTCTCCGTCGCGTGGCGCACGAGCTTCGTCCCGATCCCGCGGCCCCAGTGGGCGCGTCCCAGCCAGTAGCTGATCTCGGCACCGGATCGGTCGGCGCCGTGCCCGTCGAACAGCAGGCGCACCTGGCCGACGACCTCCCCGTCCACCTCGACCGCGCGTACCTCGTGATGGTGCTCGAGCAGGGAGATGGCGACGAGCTCCGCGGCGACCTCGTCCGTCAGCGGATCGGGGTAGTCCTCCGGGAGGTGGCGCCAGACCTCCGGGTCGTCGAGCAGGCCGCGCAGCACGCCCGCCTCGTCCGTGCGCCACGGCCGCAGGCTCAGGCCCTCGTCAGGCAGGACCGGCGTCGCCGCCGCGTCCGGAGCCCGCGACAGGATGTCCTCCTCGACCGAGAGCGGCACCCAGCCGATCTGGACGGGGTCGTAGCCGAGCGGGACACCGTTGGTGTGACACCATTCGAGCTCCTCGCGGTCGAGCACGCCCTCGGAGCGAGGACGTTGCGGGTCGAAGGCTCTGCCGGACGGAAGGAGGACTGCACGAGGTGGGATGGGAGAGTTCCTCGGACGTCGTGTGTACAGGCGACCTGACGGATCATACCGCATCCGTGTCGTCGTCACGGGCCGCCGATTCGACGGCGGCGACGAGACCGACGGCGTCGTGGGAGGCCGCCTCGGCGACGACGTCGACGCCCGCAGCGCGGGCCGCGCGGGTCGTCTCCGGGCCGATCGAGACCGCGGGCAGCTGCCGGCC
>VGCB01000249.1 GCA_016870235.1 Actinomycetota bacterium
ACGGCCGCACGTGGGCCGCTTCGCGGCCGTGTGGGAGCCGTACCCGGAGACGGCACGACCGGCCGCGCTACAGGTGCTTCTGGAAGAACTCCGTCACGATCCGGACCGCGTCCGCCGGGCACTCGACGAGATCGGCGTGGCCGATGTCCGGGAACTCGACGAGCGTGATGTTCGCGTTCATCTCCGCCATCTTGCGTGCGGCGAGGCCCGACGGAGCCATGTCGGGCGGACAGAGGATGTCGTGCGTCCCGTTCGTCATCAGCAGCGGCACCGCGATCTCGGGCACGAGCGGGGAGAGGTCCATCTCCTCCATCGCGAGGCACGCCTGGCGCACCGTGTACGGGTCGTTGTAGTTGACGATCTCGCGCACCATCTCGAAGATGTTCTCGCCCTCGGGGCTCTCCATGAACTTCGCGCCGACCGCCTGGGTCGTCACGTGGTCGGAGAACTCGTCCCAGGGCATCGTCTCGGCCATCCGCCGCCAGACCCGGAAGAGCGTGCGGCGGTACCGGTCGGGCTTGGCGAAGGCGACGTCCGCGCACCCGGCGATGACCCGGTCGGGGTTCCGCGCCGTGAAGGCGATGCAGATCATCCCGCCCATCGAGGTGCCGTGCGCGAGGACGCGATCGAGCCCGAGGGCGTCGAGGAGCTTGACGCCGTCCGCCGCCCAGCCCTCGATCGTGTACTTCTCGCGCGGGCACGTGGACGCTCCGTACCCCCGGGCGTCGAAGGATAGGAGCCGGAAGCTCTCGCGCATGCCGTCGTTGACGAGGCCGAAGTTCCAACGGCCGAACAGGCCGCCGCCGAACTGGATCACGACCGGCGCGTCCTCGGGGCCGGTCAGCTCGTAGTAGAGATCGATGCCGTCGTCGATCGTGGCGTAGGGCACGGTGTCCTCCGGTCGCGTCGGTGCGTAATCGGTGCAGGTTGCTGGGCCAAAGTCTGACTTATACGATCGGCACCGCCAAGTCGACCGGGAGGGCGGCGATTCCAGATCAGCGAGGAGGGTGCGAGGGTGCAGGCGGTCAGGCCGTCCGGCGCCGGCCGCGGCTAGACGGCGAGGTGGCCCGTAGACGCCGTCGAGCAACGGGCGCCGCCGCGACGCTTGGCGTCGTAGAGCGCCTCGTCGGCGCGGACGAGCGTCGAGACGCCCGTCTCGTCGTCGCCGTCCTGGAACGCGGCGACACCGACGCTCGCGCGTACCGGGCCCGTGGCCGTCGGCACGACGAGCGATCGGAGGATGCGCTCCCCCAGCAGGGCAGCGCTCTCCGCATCGCCCTCGGGCACCAGCACGGCGAACTCGTCGCCGCCGAGGCGCGCGGCCAGATCGGAGGTGCGGACGGCGTCGCGGACGATGCGCGCGGCCGTGACGAGCGCCGCGTCCCCGTCGAGATGCCCGCAGGAGTCGTTGACGTGCTTGAAGCCGTCGAGGTCGATCATCAGCACCGCGCCGCGCGCGCCGTAGCGGGCGCAGGCGGCGGCGTGCTGGGCGAGCGCGCTCTCGAACCGGCGCCGGTTGGCGAGGCCGGTGAGCTGGTCGGTCGCGGCCTCCTCCTCGAGCGCCGCCACGAGCCGCTTCCGCTCCGTGATGTCGACGATCTGGGCGAAGAACACCTCGTCGCCGGTGGTCGCGAGGTGGGCCGTCACGACCGACGCCCAGACGATGGAGCCGTCGGGGCGCAGGTAGCGCTTCTCCCGCGTCACGCTGCGGTCTCCGTCACCGAGCGCGAGGTGCGTGACCTCGTCCTGGAGTCGATCATCCGGGTGTGTGATGTCGCCGATCGGGGAGCCGACGAGGTCGCCGCGGGAGCGGCCGACGAGCTGACAGAAGGCGTCGTTGACGCTGACGAAGCGACGGTCGGTCGTCGCCGTGACGATCCCGATCGGCGAGTCCTCGAACATGCGGCGGAACCGCGCCTCGGCGACCGCCAGCTCGTCCTCGATCGCGATCCGCTCGCCGGCGTCCCGCATCTGCGACAGGTACCCGGCGATGCCCGCGCCGCCGCTGTCGTCGTGGACGGTCGACACCCACAGCTCGATCCACGTCTCGGTGCCGTCGGCGCGGATGAACCGCTTCCGCATCTCGAAGCTCTGGATCGCACCGGTGCGGAGCGCCTCCATGCACTCGGCGTCGCCGGCGAGGTCGTCGGGATGGGTGAGCCCCTGGAAGCTCAGCTGCAGGAGCTCTTTGCGCGGGTACCCGGTCAGAGCCGCGAGCGAACGGTTGACGTAGACCCAGCGTCCCTCCGGCCCGGTCACCGCCATCGGTACCGGTGCATGCTCGATCGCCGCCCCGAGCCGGTCGAGCGTGCCCGCGCGCCGCAGGAGGCGTCCGGCCCCCGCAAGGGGAGATCGCTGCCGTGCCCGGTCGCCGGAGCTCTGGCGGTGCTCCTCCACCCCTCGGTTTTCGGCGGGAGCGGCCGCGATCTTGAGGATCGGGCGCCGCGCTCGGGCTGCTACCAGGAGCGGCCGACGCGGTCCCAGGCGACGTCGCCCGGCATCCACTCGGTGTTGATCTTCGAGAGCAGCCGCGTCACGTCGTTCGATCCGCACTTCGGGCAGGGCGGCGCCGGCTTGTCCGAGGTTGCGAGATACTCCTCGTACTTCTCGTGGCAGGCGTCGCACCGGTACTCGTAGATGGGCATGAGCACTCAGTCTAGTCTCACCACCCCGTCCGTCCAGCAGCTGCGCGAGCGGTGCGCGGCCGAGGGCGTGCACCCGTCCGACGACGAGCTTGCCGGCGTCGTCGCGTTCCTCGACACGATCCTGCCGGTGCTGGCCGAGATCGAGGGCCGCCTGGAGCAGGGAGACGCGGTCGCCGGCCTGTTCCTGCCGGAGCCCGGAACGCGATGACGATCGCCCGCCTGGCCGAGCGCCTCGGCGCGGGGGAGCTCTCGCCGACCGAGGCGACCCGCGCGTACCTCGACCGGATCGAGCTGCTCGACCCGGAGCTGAACCACTACATCACGGTGCTCGCCGACGAGGCGCTCGCGGAGGCGGCCGCCCGGGAGCGCGATGCGAAGGGCGATCGGGGCCCGCTCTGGGGCGTCCCGATCGGGATCAAGGACGTGATCGACGTCGCCGGCGCGCCCACGAGCGCGGCGTCGAAGGTCTTCGAGCGGCGGAACGTGCCGCGCGCCGACGCGGCCACGGTGGAGCGGCTGCGCCGGGCCGGCGCGGTCATCCTCGGCAAGCTCAACACGCACGAGTTCGCCTTCGGCGCGATGACGACGAGCCCGTGGCCGGGGCCGGCGCGCAACCCCTGGGACACGAGCCGCATCTGCGGCGGCTCGAGCGGCGGCAGCGGCGGCGCGATGGGCGCCGACCTCGCGGCCGGCACGCTCGGCACGGACACCGCCGGGTCGATCCGGATCCCGGCAGCGGTCTGCGGCGTCACCGGGTTGCGTCCGACGACCGGCCGCGTCTCGAACCGGGGTGTCGTCCCCGTCTCCTGGACGTTCGACACGGTCGGCCCGCTCTGTCACACGGCGGACGACTGCGCGATCGTGCTCGAGGCGATCGCCGGCCACGACCCCGGCGACCCGACAACGGTCGACGCGCCGGTTCCCGCCTACCGCGCCGAGCTCGCGCGCGGCGTCGAAGGCCTCCGGATCGGCGTGCTCGTCGAGCGCTTCGAGTCGGGGATCGTGCCCGGGATCGCGGCCACCGTTCGCGCCGCGGTCGACCGGCTGGCCGAGGCAGGGGCGATCCTCGAGGAGGTACGGCTGCCGAACCTGGAGGAGGCGACCATCGTCCAGCAGCTCGTGATGCTGCCGGAGGCGGCGTCCGTGCACCGGCACCGGATGCGCACGCAGTTCGCCGACTTCGGGCCCGACGTCCGCGTGCGGCTTCTTGCAGGGATGCTGCTGCCGGCGACGGCGTACGTCACCGGCCAGCGCGCCCGCCGAACGCTGTACGAGCGCATCGCCCCGATCTTCGACCGCCTCGACGCGCTCGTCTCGCCGGCGTTCCCGATCGTCCCGCCGCCGATCGGCGAGACCGACGTCGAGGTCGACGGAGTGACGATGCCGTACCGCCTCTCGTTCCTCGTCTACCAGTCGCCCTGGAGCTGCCTCGGCCTGCCCGCGCTCTCGACTCCGGCCGGCTTCCACGAGGGGATGCCCGTGAGCATGGCCGCGACCGGCCCGCGTCTCGGCGAGGGGACGCTGCTCCGGATCGCGCATGCCCTGCAGCAGGTGACCGACTGGCATGCACGAAGGCCGCCGCTCGCCCCGGCTCCCTCCGACGATCTCATCCTCTGACTCGACCGAAAGGAACCGCATGTCCGTACTGATCAAGGGAGGCCGGATCGTCACCGCCTCCGACGACTACGTCGGCGACGTGTTCGTGGAGGACGAGACCGTGACGCTGATCGGCTCGTCCCTCGACGTCGACGCCGACAAGGTGATCGACGCGAGCGGCAAGTACGTGATCCCCGGCGCGATCGACCCGCACACGCACATCGAGATGGCGTTCGGCGGCACGACGACGTGCGACGACTTCACCTCGGGCACGACGGCCGCCGCGTTCGGCGGCACGACCACGCTGATCGACTTCTGCATGCAGACGCCTGGCGACACGTTCCCGCAGGCGCTCGAGAAGTACCACGAGAAGCTCGACCGCTGCCCGCCGGTCATCGACGTCGGCTTCCACATCGGCGTCACCGACCTGCACACGGGCGGGACGCTCGAGGATCTCGCGAAGCTCCCCGGGGAGGGCGTCACCTCGTACAAGCTCTTCATGGCGTACAAGGGCGCGGTCATGGTCGACGACGACACGCTGTTCCGCACGATGCGGACGGCAGCGACGACCGGCGCGATCACGATGGTGCACGCCGAGAACGGCGACGCGATCGACATCATCGTCAAGGAGGCGCTCGCGCAGGGGAAGACCGAGCCCGTCTGGCACGCGCGCACCCGCCCGCCGGCGACCGAGGGAGAGGCGACGAGCCGCGCTGCGCATCTCGCGCATGTGGCCGGTGCGCCGCTCTACGTCGTCCACGTCTCCTGCCTCGACGCGATCGAGCCGATCATGCACGCGCGTGAGAAGGGCTGGAACGTGTGGGGCGAGACCTGCACCCAGTACCTCTTCATCGACGAGACCGCGCT
>VGCB01000250.1 GCA_016870235.1 Actinomycetota bacterium
CCAACTCGATCAACAACGCGATCGCCGTCTCACGATCGCCATCCAGAACAGCCTCAGCCTGCGCCCGATTCACACCCCAAGATTCGCCACCTCACCCCGGGACCCTGCACGCCACCTGAACACTTACCCTGACAGCGTTGAAGGAGCCCGCCCTCTTGGTGCTGCAGCCCGGCGCCGACCTGATGCACTTGAGCTCGACCTGTGTCGTGGCCTTGTCGACGGTCGTCGTGGCGTTCTTCGCCCCGACCGACGGCCCGTACGCGTAGGCGGCCGCAGTGACAGCAGCGGCATCGGGTATGTCCTGCGCAGCGGAAAGAGCTGCCGCATCGACGCCTGCCTGCAGCTGTCGTTTGACGAGGTACGCATGACCGACGTCGACCGCCAGGCCGGCAAGCGCGATCAGTGCGACCATCAACATCGCCGCGAGCACCATCACCTGGCCACCCTCCCCGGCAATACCGCGGCCGGGTGAAGCCGACATTCTGTTCGAGTGATCGTTCATCTCGTACATACCCCGTACAGGTCACTTTGCTCAGGTCGAGACTCAGCGCAAGGCAAAACCCTCGATCGAGGGATCCAGGATGAGGACTGGACGAATAGCCAGTTGAAAAAGTGCACGCGACTCGATCGGTTCGGTCAGCCGACTTACGTCGCCGCGGAGGCGACGGAGGGCCACCGATCATCGACGGTTCCCATGCGAGAACGGGCAGCCGACCTCACTGGTCGATCGCCCCCCAGCCGTTGTCTCGGCTCAGCCCCTCGGTGGCCGCTCGGCGTGCCGGCGCTGAAGCTCCTCCTCGACCGTCGCCGGGTCGAGGCCGCGGGCGGCGAGCAGGACGTAGCTGTGGAACCACAGGTCGGCGAGCTCCTCGACGAGCCGCTCGTCGGAGTCGGCGACGGCGGCAAGCGCGGCCTCGACGCCCTCCTCGCCCACCTTCTGGGCGACCTTGGCGACGCCGGCGTCGAGCAGACGGGAGACGTACGAGCCCTCCGGGCGGGTCGCGGCGCGCTCGGCGACGATCCGCCAGAGCCACGGCGCGAAGCAGCTCTCCGAACCGGTGTGGCAGACGGGGCCGTTCGGGCGAACGCGGTAGAGAAGCGCGTCGCCGTCGCAGTCGTCTCGCACCTCGACCACCGCCATCGTGTTGCCGGAGGTCGCACCCTTGTGCCAGAGCTCCTGCCGCGAACGGCTCCAGAACCAGGCCTCACCCGTCTCGCGCGTGCGACACAGGGCTTCCTCGTCGGCATACGCGAGCATGAGCACCCGACCGGAGTCGGCGTCCTGCACGATCACCGGCGTCAGGTCCGGACGTTCCACCCCATTCCCTTCAGCTCGATCTTCAGCTCCGGCAGCCGCTCGGGCCGCTCGTGGACGATCGAGGCGATCAGCGCTGCCTCGGCACCCACCTCGAAGGCCTCCGCCAGGTGCTTCGCCGTCCCTGCTCCGCCGGAGGCGATCAGCGGCACCTCGACCGCCTCTGCGACGGCCCTCGTCAACGCAAGGTCGTAGCCCTTGCGGGTGCCGTCCGCGTCGATCGAGGTGAGCAGGATCTCGCCGGCGCCGCGCCCGACCGCCTCCACTGCCCACTCGACTGCCGCGCGGCCGCGGGGATTGCGGCCGGCGTGTGTCACCACCTCGCCGCCGCGGGCATCGATCGCGACGACGACGGCCTGCGAGCCGAACTCGTCCGCGAGACCGGTGAGGATCGACGGGTCGTCGAAGGCCGCGCGGTTGATCCCGACCTTGTCGGCGCCGGCGCGGAGGAGCGCCCGCGCGTCCTCGAGACCGGTGACGCCGCCGCCGACGGTGAAGGGAATCGTCAGCTCGTCCGCCGACCGCGCGATCACCTCCATGATCGGACCGCGGCCCTCGATCGTGGCCGTGATGTCGAGGAACACGAGCTCGTCGGCGCCGAGCTCGGAGTAGCGCGTGGCGAGCTCGACCGGGTCGCCCATCTCCCGGAGGTTCTCGAACTTGACGCCCTTGACGACACGGCCGCCGGCGACGTCGAGGCAGGGGATCACGCGCTTGCGGACCATGCGATCGCGTTCTCGAGGAGCCGGGCGCCGGCGGCTGCGCTTCGCTCGGGGTGGAACTGGACACCGCCGATCGGCCCGCGCTCGACGGCGGCGACGACCGGGCCGCCGTGGTCGACCGTGGCCACGGTGACGTCCCCGTCCGCGGGCGCCGCGGCATAGCTGTGCGCGAAGTAGACGTCGGCCCCTTCGAGGCCCTCGAGCAGCGCACTGGGTCGGGTCAGGGCGAGCGCATTCCAACCCATGTGCGGGACGCGCGGTGCCTGGACGCGGACGACCGGCCCGCGGAGCAGCCCGAGCCCGCTGCCGCCCTCCTCGCTCTCCTCGAACAGGAGCTGCAGGCCGACGCAGATGCCGATCGTCGGCCGTCCGGCGGCGACGCGCTCGCGGATCGCGGCGTCGAGGCCGTTCGCGGCGAGACCGCGCGCGGCGCTCTCGACGTGGCCGACGCCGGCGATGACGGCGAGCGGGGCCTCGCGCACCTCCACCGGGTCGACGCTGACCTGCGGCTCCGCGCCTGCCCGGTGGAACGCCGAGCAGACGCTCCGCAGGTTCCCGGCGCCGTAGTCGGCGAGCACGACCTTCACGCGGCACCCTTCGTCGAGCGGATGCCGGAACCGCCCGGCGCCGCGGCCTGCCGGAGCGCCTGCCCGAGCGCCTTGAACGCCGCCTCGGCGACGTGGTGGTCGTCCTTCCCCGCGGCCTCGACGTGCACGGTGCAGCCCGCCTCCATCGTGAACCGCTCGAGCGCATGCGGGAGGAGCGAGAGCGCGAGGCCACCGACCCGATCGCCGGTGAAGGAGAGCTCGATCTCGGCGTGCGCGCGGCGGACGAGGTCGACGGCCGCGATCGCGCGCGCCTCGTCCATCGGCAGCACGACCGACCCGTAGCGGGCCACGCCCTCGCGGTTCCCGAGGGCGCGCGTGACGGCGGTGCCGAGGGCGGCGAGCACGTCCTCGACCGTGTGGTGCTCGTCGACCTCGAGATCGCCGCCCGCGACGAGCTCGAGATCGAAGCCGGCATGGAACGCGAAGAGGGTGAGCATGTGGTCGAGGAATCCGATCCCCGAGCGAACGCGCGCCTTGCCGCTGCCGTCGATGCGGAGCGTGATCCGCAGCGCGGTCTCCGTCGTCGTGCGGATGACGGTCGCCTCACGGGCGTTACGCGCGGCTGCTGCGGGAGCGGCCCCGAGCGCATCGAGAAGGATGTCGTTCTCGGACGGTCGGCGCAGGGTGATGCGGATGCCCTCGGGGAAGACGCGAACGACGATTCCCTTCCGCTCGAGGTCGAGCCCGATGGACGGGTCACACCGGAGCCACACGAAGTTGCCGGCGGTAGGCGGCGCATCGTGCCCGGCGGCTGCGAGCGCCGCGCGGACGCGCTCGCGCTCGGCCACGTCGGCGTCGACGTCGAGCCGCGGATCGCGCAGAGCGGCGGCGGCGATGCGCGCGGCCGGTGCTGCGATCGGGGCCGGCGGTCGCCGTTCCTCGAGCAGCGCGGCCGTGCCGGGGTGCGCGAGCGCGTAGCCGACGCGGAGACCGGCGAAGCCGAACGCCTTCGACAGGGTTCGCAGCACGACGAGGTTCGGCAGCTCGCGGACGAGCGGCGCCGCGGTGCGGCCGCCGTACTCCAGGTACGCCTCGTCGACGACGACGATCGTCGACGGATTCGCGCGCGCCAGCCCGGCCAGAGCCTCCGGCTCGACAGCCGTGCCGGTCGGGTTGTTCGGGTTGCAGCGCCAGGCGAGGTCGACGCCCTCGGTCTCGCCGCCCGTCAGGAGGTCGGCGGACTGCAGGTGCGTGGCGATGCGATAGAGGCTGTAGGTCGGAGGCTCGATCGAGGCGCGCTTTCCGGGCCCGAGGAAGACCCGCGCGAGCAGCATGATCAGGCCGTCTGCACCCGCGCCGACGACGACGTGACCCGGTTCGAGACCGGTGTACGCCGCAGCAGCCGCCTTGAGCTCGCGGTACTGCCCGTCGGGGTACTCGTTCAGGGTCGCGAAGCTCTCCGCGAGCGGCACCTGGGGCACCCCGGGGACCGCCGGGACGTTCTGATCGAACTTGAGGACGAGCTCGGGTCGCAGCCCGTGACGGGCGGCGATGTCGCCCGTGGACGGCGACCACTGATACGGGCCGAAGGCGTCGGCGACGGGCTGCGCGAGCCCGCGGATGTCGACGTGCCCTGCGCCGGCCGTTGACGGGTCGGGGCGGAGCCGCCCGGCATCCGCAGCGGGCGTCTCCGCCTCGTCACGCTGGCCGGCGCGCTCGGATCCCCGCGCGGCCTCGAACTCGCCCGTATCCACGGACGGCGCCGTCTCAGCCGTTGGCTCCGGACCGCTCACGTGCCCTCGCGTCCGGCCACACCCGTGCCCGCGGACCTGGCTGCCGCGGCGGCGAGCGCTCCCTCGACGGACGCCGCGTGCAGCGGCAGCCCCTCGACGCGGGCGAGCGGACCAACAACGCCGGCGGCGGCCCGGAGCCCGTCCTCGGACACCTCGACGATCTGGATCGGCTTGAGGAAGGCCTCGGGGCCGAGACCGCCGGCGGAGCGCGCGAGCCCGCCCGTCGGCAGGACGTGCGTCGCTCCCGCCGCGTAGTCGCCAACCGCGGCCGAGCCGCCCACGAACACCGAGCCGGCGTTCCGGATCCGCCCGACGACCGCGGCGACATCGGCGACGTGCAGCTCGAGGTGCTCGGGGGCGTACGCCTCCGAGCGCGCCACCGCCTCCTCCAGCGACTCCACCAGCTCGACACGAACGTTCTCATTATCGACAACCATGCTACGTACCGCGTCGGACAGCATCGCGTCGTCCGTGTAGAGAACGGACTCGGAGTCGGCGCCATGCTCGGCCTGCGCCAGGAGATCCGCGGAGACGCGCTCTGCCGAGGCGGACGCATCGGCGATCACGACGACCTCGCTCGGCCCCGCGGGCAGATCGATCCGGACGCGACTCGAGCAGAGGAGCTTCGCCGCCGTCACATAGGCGTTCCCGGGGCCGACGATGCCGTCGACCGCAGGGATCGTCTCCGTCCCGTAGGCGAGCGCCGCGACCCCCT
>VGCB01000251.1 GCA_016870235.1 Actinomycetota bacterium
TCGCCCGTCTTCACCTTCGCGGGCGCGATCGACCAGGCGAACTGTACGCCCGTGACTTTCACGACCTGCTTTCGCGGCCCCGCGCTCTCGCCGTAGGGCACGTAGAAGATCGTGCCCATCAGCAGCGCGAAGAGCGCGAGGATCATGATGATCAGCCAAGCGGTCTCACGGCGCGCGAACGTGGCCGTGTCGGGAGCGGCGTCGTCCCGGCTTCGGGTCGACATGTACAGACCGAAGGCGATGGCCGCGCCGATCACGACGGTGATCGAGTACGCGACCGTGATGACGATCGCCGTATGACTCATGCGGCCGATCCTAGGAACGGCGGTGAGGCGTCAACTGAGCGGGTTCCCGCGTACCGCTGCGGGAAACCCGCAACGGTCTCAGGTAGTCAACCGATGCCCCTGCCGCGCGCCGGACCGCAGGCTGCGACGATGGGAGTGATCGTCCTCGCCACCGACGGCTCGGAGGCGGCGGGAGCGGCACTCGAGGAGGCGATCGCGCTCGCGCGGGAGACGGGCGACACGCTCGCGGTGATCACCGTCTGGCGTGCGCTCCAGGACGACTTCGGGCTGGTCTTCCCGCCCGGGGCGCCGCTCGAGGCGCTCCTCGACGCGGAGCGGCTCCACGCGGAGGCAACGCTCGCCGGCGCGGTCGCGCGTGCCGGCGAGGAGGGCGTCGAGGTGGAGGCACGACTCGCCGCCGGCGACCCGGCGACCATGATCTGCGCCTTCGCCGACGAGGTCGGCGCGCGCCTGATCGCGATGGGGACGCGCGGCCACGGCCACGTCGTCAGCGTCTTCGTGGGCAGCGTCTCCGCGGCAGTCGTGAAGCAGGCCCGGCGGCCGGTGATGATCGTGCCGGCACCGGCAGCGCGGCGGCCCGTGCACGCACGACGCGCCGTTGCTGCGCGCTAGCTCTCTCAGAGGGCAGGAGCCTAGAGACGGCCGTCGTCGGCCTGCGCCAGGTGGGCGACGCAGGCGCCCTCGCGCTCCCAGGGGTCGAGCGAACGCAGCTCGACGGCCGACCCCGCCTCCTCGAGCGCGCCGGCGACGAGACCCGCGTGGAAGCCGCACACGATGTCGGGGTGATCCTCGGCGACGTCGCCGAAGGGACAGCGGTGCATGGCGATCGTGTCGTCTTCCTCGGAGGCGGCGAACCCGCGCTCGTCGAGGAGCGCGACGACGCGCGCGACAGGCGTGGCACCGGTCACGGCGCCGGCGACGACGAGCTGGCGCCCGGCCTGCCGGCCCGCCTTCTCGGCGAGCGTCGAGCCGTCGGCGAGCGGCTCGAGGACACCTGCGAGTGCCGCGGCGAGCAGCCGGTGCTCCTCCTCGGACGGGTCGCGCATCGCGTCGAACAGCCGCCGTGGCCGCCCGGGCCGGACGCGCTTCTCGAACACGGAGGTGACGAGACCCGCCTCCTCGAGGATCTGCAGGTGGCTGCGCACGGTGTTCGGATGGACGCCGAGCCCGTCAGCGAGCGCCGACACGTCCTTGGTCTGACCGCTGGCTCGAAGCAGCTGGTACAGCGTCGCGCGCGTCGGGTCGGCGAGCGCCCGGTGCACGAGCATGGAGCGGTCGGTCGGGACCGTCTCGGGATGTCGTTCGTCGCGCGCCATGGTCGACCTGGAATGGATAGTACGCTCTCGGGGCCGGGTGCCGGAAGACGGAGGAGCTGCCGCCCGGCCGGGGCGCCCCGAAAGGCTCGATGTGCCTCTACTCGTCGAGCATGCCCTGCGCGAGGGCGTAGCGGACGAGCTCGGCGCGGGTGTTGAGACCGAGCTTCTGCATGATGTGCGCCCTGTGCGTCTCGGCCGTGCGAACCGAGATGTACAGCTGCTTCGCGATCTCCTGGTTCGTATGACCGAGCGCGAGGAGCCGGAGAACCTCGCGTTCGCGCTCAGACAGCGGATCCTCGGCGGCCCGGCGAGCGGCGTCGACCTCCGCCTGCGCGAGGCGCGCGCCGAGCATCGGGTGCACGTAGCGGCCGCCCGAGGCGACCTCTTTGACCGCCTGCACGAGCTCCGCGTCGGCGGCTTCCTTGAGCAGGTACCCGCTGGCTCCACCCGCGAACGCCTCGCGCACGTACGTGGGGTCGTCCTGCATCGAGAGCACGAGGATCCGCGCTCCCTTCGACGCCTCGACGATCTCGGCCGCGACCTCGAGCCCGCTGCGGCCCGGCATGACGACGTCGAGGAGGACGACGTCCGGCTTCTCGAGTCGCGCCGCACGAACGGCCTCGTCTGCGTTGCCCGCTTCGGCGACGACCTCGATGTCCTCCTCGCGCTCGAGCAGGAGGCGCAGGCCCGAGCGGACAACGGCGTGATCGTCGACGATGAGGATCCTGGTGGTCATGGCACGGGGAGCTGCAGCTGGATCGTAGTGCCGGCGTCGGGCGAGGACTCGAGCGAGAAGGAGCCGCCGAGCAGGTCGACGCGCTCGCGCATGCCGACGAGGCCGAGGCCGCCGCCCGCGTGCGACGGCTCGAAGCCGCGCCCGTCGTCCTCGACGAGGATCGCGACGCTCGACGCCTTCCGCGTGAGCACGACGCTGAGATGGCGGGCGTCGGCGTGCTTGACCGCGTTCGTGAGCGCTTCTTGGACGATCCGGTAGACGGCCGTCTCGATCTCGGGCGGGAGCCGCGCGTCCCCGAGGCGCGCCTCGACCTGGACGTCGAGGCCGCTCGCCTCGCGCACGGTCTGCCCGAGGCGGCGAAGCGCCGGCACGAGCCCGAAGTCGTCGAGCGCGGACGGGCGGAGCTCGACCGCCAGGCGCCGGACGTCCTGCAGCGTCTCGACGACGAGGTCGCGGAGATCGCGGATCGCGTGCCGTGCGTCGTCGAGGCTCGCCGCGCTCTCCGCGTTCGAGAGCTGGAGGAGGATCGACGTGAGCGCCTGGCCGGTCTCGTCGTGCAGCTCGCGGGCGAGCCGTTTGCGCTCGAGCTCCTGGGCGGCGACGGCACGGCGGAGCGCGTCGCGGCTGACGCGCTGCGACACGTTCACCGCCATCGCGGCGCGTCTCGCGAAGCTCTCGATCAGCCGTAGAGCCTCGTCGTCGAACCTCGGGTCGTCGCCCTCCCGGTCGACCGCGATGACGACGCCGAGCGCCCGATCGCGCGCCAGGAGCGGCGCCACGACCTGGCTGCGCGCGCCGAGGCGCTCGGCGATCTCGCGGTCGATCTCTGGATCGGCGGCGACGTCGTCCGTCCGCTCGCTCCGGCCCCGGGCGACGACCGCTGCGCTCTTCGAGGCCCTGCCGACGACGAGCCCGGCGACGTCCGCGCCGGAGGAGGCCTCGATCCGGAACGTGCCGTCCGGCTGCAGCAGCGCCACGGCGACGGCGCGCGCCTGGACGAGGCTCCGCGCCCGATCCGCGATCAGCTCGAGGAGCCGCTGCAGCTCCATCTCCTCGACGAGCGCCGCGGCGATCTCGTTCATCGACTCGAGCTGGCTCGACCAGCGGGTCGCCTGCCCGTACAGCCTCGCGTTCTCGATTGCGACGGCGGCCTGGGCGGCGAGGAGCGTCACGATCTCCTCGTCCTCGCGGCTGAACTCCTCGCCGTCCGCCTTCTCGGTCAGGTAGAGGTTGCCGTAGGCGACGCCGCGCAGGAGGATGGGGACGCCGAGGAACGAGCGCATCGGCGGATGGTTCGCGGGGAAGCCCACCGACCGCGAGTCGCTTGCGATCTCGCGGAGCCGCAGGGGCCGCGCGTCGTCGATCAGCGCTCCGAGGATCCCGCGGCCCTCGGGCAGATCGCCGATCGCATCGCGCGCCGCGTCGTCGAGGCCGTACGAGAGGAACCGCTCCAGCCGCCTCGGCCCCGTGCCGATCACGCCGAGGGCGGCGTAGCGGGCGCCGGTCAGCTCGGCCGCGATCTCGACGAGGCGGCCGAGGAGTCGATCGAGGTCGAGGTCGGACGCGAGCGCCATCCCGGCGTCGACCAGCGCGCGCTCCCGCGTGCGTGCCATCTCGGGGTTGTACCCTCGAGATCGCCCGCGCCGTCGCAGCCTGCAGGCACACTGGCAGCGTGACGGGGCTGGGGAGATGCCTCCGGACGGGCGTCGCGGCCCTGGCGACGGCGGGGCTGCTGGCGGCCGCCGCCGCGGCTGCGGTCTCGTCGCCTGGCACCGCGATCCTGACCGGGATCCCGCAGAAGGGCACGGTGCTCGGCGACCCGGCGGCGCCGCTGACGCTCCTCCAGTACGAGGACCTCGGTTGCGAGCACTGCCTCGAGTTCATGGAGGCTGCGTTCCCGGCGATCGTCCGGGAGTACGTCCGCCCGGGCAAGCTGAAGGTCGACTTCCGCGGCCTCGGGATCGTGACCCCGGCCTTGGAGCCGGCGCTCCGCTACGCCCTCGCCGCCGGCAGGCAGAACCGTCTCTGGCAGGTCGTCGCGCTCTACTACGAGAACCAGGGTCGGCTGAACGAGCTCGCCGACGACGCCGGGGTCACCCGGCTCGTGCGCGGCGTGAAGGGGCTCGACGTGCCGCGGCTCCTGCGCGACGCGCGGTCGGCCGCGGTGACGGGCCAGATCCGCGCCGTCGTCCGCGAGTCGGTCGCGCGCAAGGTGGAGGGCACGCCGTGGTTCCTCCTCCGCCGCGGCGCCGGACCGGTGACCCGGCTCGCGCCGGAGGCCTACGACGCCGAGTCCTTCCGGATGCTGCTCGACGAGGAGTTCCGTCGATAGGAGACCGTCGTGGAGGGCGCGATCCGCTCCCGTGATCGGCGCCGACTCCGGAACGCGTCTGGCTGAAGCCAGACGCGGAAAGGCAGATGCGTGACCCGAATCCCGGAGGGGTTCCCAAGGGGAACCCCGTTCCCCTGGCTTCAGGAAACGAGTCGCCCGACTCGAACCCCAGCCCTACCCGAGCGGGGCCGTGTTCTCGCGCGTCCGGTACATCGGTCCCACACCCCACCGGACGCGCGAGAACACGGCCAAGCATTCAATCAAGGACGCGTCTGGCTGAAGCCAGACGCGGAGGAGGCGCCGGGAGGTTGGTGCAGGACTCGATCGCAGGAGGGGTTCCCAAGGGGAACCCCGTTCCCCTGGCTTCAGGATCC
>VGCB01000252.1 GCA_016870235.1 Actinomycetota bacterium
TTCGAGTGCCTGATCGAGCTCCTCGAGAAGGGAAGGGTCTACGACACCGTCTACGCCTACAACAACAAGGCGTACGACCTCCTCCGGTTCCTCGTCCCGCTCGTCGCGGACACCGCGGAGTTCGACTTCGCTCAGTTCGACTGCAGGGACCCGAAGGGCATTCTCAACAACCGCCTCGCGGAGAAGTTCGCCCGCTACGTTCTCTACACGATCCTCGAGCCGGTCGGATCCGGCGGTCGCTGGCACGCCTACGGCAACTACTCGCTCAACTACAACTGTCAGGCCGCGACGTCGACCGGGCCCTGCAGGCCCACCTTCAAGGGGGAGGCGACGACCGTCGACTACTTCCTGCGGTCGGGCAGCGGCAAGATGGCGATGTCCGCTCGCGAGTACGTCACGTTCCTGTCGGCGCTCGATCGCGGGCTGATCGTCCCGAAGACGCTCGTCGAGCAGATGAAGACCGATCGGCTCGGCTTCGACACCCAGGTGAACGGCGCCACCGGCGCCTACGTCTGGAAGAACGGTGGCTGCCCCACGATGTCGAGCGTCTCCTGGGATCGCGGCTGCGCGACGCTCGCGATGACGATCCCCGGCGACATCCAGGTGTACGTCGCGATCAACTCGTCCAACAACACGATCCCCATCTCCGGGCTCCAGAACGTCGTCGCCCAGGCGTACGACAACGCCCTCCGCTGAACGCTCACCGATCCGGCCTGGCGGGGCCCGCGACTGCGGGCCCCGCCGTCGTCGGTCGACTACGCTCCGTCCGATGTCGTCCCTCGGGTGGCTTCTGGCCCAGAACCGCGCGTGGGCGGCGCGCATGGTCGAGGACGCCCCGGAGTTCTTCGAGAAGCTCGCGCATCAGCAGCGGCCGGAGCTCCTCTGGATCGGCTGCTCCGACAGCCGCGTTCCCGCGAACCAGATCGTCGGCCTGCTGCCCGGAGACGTCTTCGTCCACCGCAACGTCGCGAACGTCGTCGTCCACACCGACCTCAACTGTCTCTCGGTGCTGCAGTTCGCGGTCGACGTGCTGAAGGTCAAGCACGTGATCGTCTGCGGGCACTACGGTTGCGGCGGCGTCGCGGCCGCCCTCGCCGGCGCCCGGCTCGGGCTCGTCGACAACTGGCTGCGCCACGTCGAGGACGTCGCCGAGAAGCACCGGGCCGAGCTCGACGCGATCGAGCTCAACGGCCGGCGCGAGGCGCGGCTCGCCGAGCTGAACGTGGTCGAGCAGGTGAACAACGTCTCGCAGACGACGATCGTCGTCGACGCCTGGCGGCGCGGGCAGGAGCTGTCGATCCACGGCTGGATCTACGACATCGCAGACGGCCTCATCCGCGATCTCGGCGTCACCGCCTCCGGCGAAAAGAACCTGTAAGGAGTCCGGCAGGGTTCTGTCAGACGGCGTTTCGCTCGCCGCCTTCGCCGGGCAACCTGTCGGGACACCCGACCAAGGAGGACTTGTGCACGCGCACGTCCACACACGGCGGAGGCGAAGGCGGCCGCTGCTCGCGGTTGCCGTTGTAGGAACGACGGCTGCGCTGACGGCGGCCCTGGCCCCGCTCGTGGGCGCCCGGTCGCAGGCAACGCCCACGAACACGACGGAGCCGGCGATCTCCGGGACAGCTCGGGCCGGCGAGACGCTGGCGACCTCGAACGGCACCTGGACGGGTTCGCCGACCTCGTTCGCGTACAAGTGGCTCCGCTGCGACACGGCGGGCGCGAGCTGCACCGAGATCGGCGGCGCGAACGGCTCGTCGTACCGGCTCACGTCCGACGACGTCGGCCGCCGCGTACGAGCGCGAGTGGCCGCGACGAACGCGGACGGGACGGCGAGCGCGACTGCGAACCCGACGGCCGTCGTGGCTCCCCCGCCCGACACCGGCCCGCCGGTCAACGTGAAGGCTCCGAGCATCTCGGGGACGGTGCAGGTGGGGCAGCAGCTCCGCGTCTCCCCGGGCGACTGGGGCGGCGCCCAGCCGATCAGCTTCGACTTCCGCTGGCTGCGCTGCGACGCCGCCGGGAACTCGTGCTTCGTGATCTCGGGCGCGACCGACGAGGGCTATCGCGTCGCCGAGGCCGACCAGGGACGGACGCTGCGGGCGCGCGTGTCCGCCTCGAACGGCTCCAGCACCGTCAACCTCCTGACCGCGCCGACCGCGACCGTCGCCCCCGCGTCCGGGCCCGACGGCGCGATCAAGCTGTCGAACGGGGAGACCTCGATCCCGGCGACGAGCGTGCCCGCGACGGAGCGGCTGATCGTCGACCAGGTCGCCTTCGAGCCGAACGTGATCCGCTCTCGCGAGACGCCCTTCACGATCAAGGTGAAGGTGAAGGACACGCGCGGGTTCGTCGTCCGCGACGCACTCGTGTTCGTGCGGTCGACCCCGCTCGTGACGCAGCGCAGCGAGGATCGCGACGCACAGACCGCGCAGGACGGGTTCGCCACGGTCGTGATGCGGCCGGAGCGGGACTTCCCGCAGCTGAACCCGGCGTACGCCGTGCAGTTCTTCGTCAAGGCGTACCGCCAGGGGTGACCCCGAGCTCGCGGGCATCGCGGGCGCGCGGCTCGTGCAGGTGCCGCTCGGGCGCTAGGGCGGTCGGACGGGTGGGAGCGGCGCGGCACCGTCGCTCCCACCGCGGCCCCGCCTCGACCGAGGCCGGACGGGGCGAGGCGGGCTAGAAGACCTTGACCTCCCGGTACAGCGTGTCGCGCTGCACCGGGGTCTTGCCGAGCGAGCGGATCAGGTGGACGAGCTCCTCGCTCGACGTGCGATGCGTCGTGCCTGCGGCGGAGACGACGTTCTCCTCGATCATCACCGACCCCATGTCGTCGGCCCCGAACGAGAGCGCGACCTGGCCGATCTTCAGTCCCTGGGTCACCCACGACGACTGGATGTGCGGCACGTTGTCGAGGTAGATGCGCGACACCGCCTGCGTGAGCAGGTAGTCGAACGAGGTCGGCATCTGCTCGTCGCGGACGACGGCGTCGAGCCGGTTGCCGTCGCGCTGGAACGTCCAGGAGATGAAGGCGCGGAAGCCGCCCGTCTCGTCCTGCAGCTCCCGGACGCGGCGCATGTGCTCGACCCGCTCCTCGAGCGTCTCCACGTGCCCGTACATCATCGTCGCCGTCGTCGACATCCCGAGCCGGTGCGCCTCGCGCATGACCCCGAGCCACTCGTCGGACGTCGTCTTCTTCGGGGCGATGATGTCACGGACGCGATCGACGAGGATCTCGGCGCCGCCGCCGGGCAGCGAGTCGAGCCCCGCGTCGCGCAGCCGCGAGAGCGTCTCCCAGACGGTCAGCTTCGAGCGTCGCGCGACGTGCTGCACCTCGGGCGGCGAGAGGCAGTGCAGGTGGATCCGGTACCTGCTCTTGATCGAGCGGAACAGATCCTCGTAGAACTCGATCCCGAGGTCGGGATGATGGCCGCCCTGCATGAGAACGCCGGTGCCGCCGATCGCGAGCGTCTCCTCGATCTTCTTGAAGATGACGGGCTTCGGCAGAAGGTACGACTCGCGGAGATCGCCGGGCGCGCGGTAGAAGGCGCAGAAGTCGCAGTCGGTGACGCAGACGTTCGTGTAGTTGATGTTCCGGTCGACGATGAACGTGACCCGAGTCGGGTCGACCTTCCGGTTCCGGATCTCGTCGGCGACCTTGCCCACGGCGACGAGGTCGCGTGCGCGCAAGAGCGTGGTCGCGTCCTCGTCGGTGATCCGCTCGCCGTCGAGGGCCTTGTCGAGCACGGCGCGGACGGGCGAGGCGCTCGCGACCGAGGTCACGTCCGCACCTCCGCCTCGCGGACGAAGCGCAGCTCGGGGACGTGGTCGATGCAGCCGACGTCGCGGGCCATCTCGAGGAACGTGTAGAAGCCGGCGCGCTCGCGCGGACCGAAGCTGTAGCGGAGCTTCTCGAAGTAGCGCGCGAGGAAGCCCGGCGGGTAGCCGTAGCGATCGCTCGCCTCGTACGCGAGCCTCTCCGGCTCGGCGCGCGCGGAGCGGACGGACTGGACGAGCGCCTCCTGGAGCTCGGGAAGCCCGTCGACGAGCGGCTCGGGCGTCGCCCACACCGCGAAGACCATCGGCAGGCCCGTCCGTTCGAGCCAGAGGCGGCCGAGATCGTGGTGCGGCGTCGGGTCCTCGAACGCGCTCCGGAGCGCCGCGTCGCCGATCAGGAGCTTCGCGTCGCCCGGCTGGCCGAGCGGCACCTGGTCGGCCGCCGGGAGCAGCACCTTCGCGAGGACGACCGACGTCGCGCTCTCGGGCGTCACGGCGATCCTCCGGACACGGCTCAGCGGCATCCGCGTGACGAGCTGGATCGAGTCGACAGCGCCCTCGGAGGAGACGCACAGGCGCGGCAGCAACCGCAGCCGGTCGGCGTGGCGGGCGTACTCGATCGAGGAGATCGGCGCCACGTCGACCTCGCCCGCGAGAAGCTTCCGGTTGAGGTCGGTCGGGACCCCGGTCACCTCCTCCACCTCGTGCTCGAGCCGGTGGAAGACCGGCGCCATGTTGACGTACGAGATGCGCCCGAGCCGGATCACGCGAAGCGCCGGATCACGTTGTGGACGGAGTCGCGCTGGACGGGGATCCTCCCGGCCTCGCGGACGAAGCGGACGAGCTGCTCGATCTTCTGCTCGGTCTCGGTGCGCGCGCCGGCGGCGTGGAAGATCGTCTCGCGCATGACCGTGCCCTGCACGTCGTTGGCGCCGAAGTGGAGCCCGACAGCCGCGAGCGGCATCCCCATCATGATCCAGTACGCCTTCACGTTCTCGATGTTGTCGAGCATCAGCCGCGAGAGGGCGAGCATCTTGAGATCCTCCGAGCCGGTCGTGTGCCGCCAGCCGCGGCGCTCGAAGACGGTGTTCTCGGGGTGGAAGGCCAGCGGGATGAAGGCGACGAACCCTGCCGTGCGATCCTGCTGCTCGCGCAGCCGCAGCAGGTGGTCGACCCGCTCCTCGTAGGTCTCGACGTGGCCGTAGAGCATCGTGCAGGTCGACCGCAGCCCCATCCGATGGGCGGTGTCGTGGACATGGAACCAGATGTCGGGGT
>VGCB01000253.1 GCA_016870235.1 Actinomycetota bacterium
CGCATGTGGCCGGTGTGCCGCTCTACGTCGTCCACGTCTCCTGCCTCGACGCGATCGAGCCGATCATGCACGCGCGTGAGAAGGGCTGGAACGTGTGGGGCGAGACCTGCACCCAGTACCTCTTCATCGACGAGACCGCGCTCGAGAAGCCCGACTTCGAGGGCGCCAAGTACGTCTACACGCCGCCGCCGCGCCACAAGTCGAACCAGGAGCACCTGTGGAAGGCGCTGCAGGCCGACGTGCTCTCCGCGGTCTCGACCGACCACTGCCCGTTCAACTGGCCGGAGCAGAAGGGCCTCGGCCGCGACGACTTCTCGAAGATCCCGAACGGCGGCCCCGGCATCGAGAACCGGCTGCACATGATCCACGAGTTCGGGGTGCGGGGCGCCCGCTTCGACATGAACCGCTTCGTCCAGCTCACCTCGACGAACATCGCGAAGCTCTTCGGCCTCTACCCGAAGAAGGGCACCATCGCACCCGGCTCGGACGCCGACATCGTCGTCTGGGATCCGGACCGGAAGCACACGATCACGGCGAAGGGGCAGCACTCGAAGGTCAACTACAACCTCTTCGAGGGCACCGAGGTGCGGGGCGCGGCGGACGTCGTCCTCGTCCGCGGGCAGGTGATCGTCGAGGGCGACAAGCTCGTCGCCAAGCCGGGCGCCGGGAAGTTCGTCAAGCGCGGCCCGACGGGCGCGGCGGCCTAGGGGAGCGGGCGATGTCCGACGACGCTGCACGGAAGGTCTACGACAAGGCCGGGCTGGGGCAGGCGGTGACGATGGGCGAGCGGCCCTGCGTGCTCGTGATCGACTTCACCTGCGGGTTCACCGATCCCGAGTGCGCGCTCGGGTCGGACTGCGCGCCTGCAGTCGAGGCGACGCGGCGCGTGCTCGACGCGGCCCGGGAGAAGGGCCTCCCGGTCGTCTACACGACGATCGGCTTCGAGCCCAACCTCAAGGACGGCGCGCTCTGGATGCAGAAGGTGCCGTCGCTCGCCGACTTGCAGGTGGGCGGCCGCTGGGTCGAGATCGATCCGCGCCTCGGCCTCCGCGACGACGAGACGGTGATCATGAAGAAGGGCGCCTCGGGCTTCTTCGGCACGAACCTCTCCTCGGTGCTCGTGGCGCAGCGGGTCGATTCGGTGATCCTGTGCGGCGCGACCACGAGCGGGTGCGTCCGGGCGACGGCGGTCGACCTCCTGCAGCACGGGTGGCCGACGCTGGTGCCGCGCGAGTGCGTGGCCGATCGAGCGCAGGCGCCGCACGAGGCGAACCTGTTCGACATCCAGGCGAAGTACGCCGACGTGGTCTCGGTCGAGGAGGCGATCGCGTACCTCGCCGGCGTCCCGTCCGCGGTGGCCACGGCATGACGCACCGGGTGGCGCTCTGGCCCGGCGACGGCGTCGGCCCGGAGGTGATCGTCGAGGCGCGGCGGGTCGTCGACGCCCTCGGGCTCGACCTCGAGTGGACGGAGCTGCCGTGGGGCTCCGCCCACTATCACGAGCACGGCCGGATGATGAGCGAGGACTGGGAAGACATCCTCCGCGCCCACGATGCCGTGTTGATGGGGGCGATCGGCCACCCGAGCGTGCCCGATCCCGTCTCGCTCTGGGGCTCGATCCTGCTCGTCCGGCAGAAGCTCGATCTCTGGGCGAACGTCCGGCCTGCGAGGCTCCTGCCGGGGATCCCGTGTCCGCTCGGCGGCCGCGGCCCGGCCGACGTCGACATGGTCTTCGTCCGCGAGAACACCGAAGGGGAGTACGCCGGCGTCGGCGGCCGCACGCATCGCGGGCTGCCGATCGAGGTCGGGATCGAGACGAGCGTCTTCACGCGCACCGGCGTCGAGCGGGTCGCCCGTCACGCGTTCGAGCTCGCGGCCGGCCGCCGCGGCGTCTTGACGAGCGCGACGAAGTCGAACGCCTCGCGGTTCGGCTACGTGCTCTGGGACGAGGTCGTGGAAGAGGTGCACGCCGGATTTCCGGGCGTCCGCGTCGAGCGGGTACTCGTCGACGCGCTCGCGGCGCGCATGATCCGGAGCCCCGAGAGCCTCGACGTCGTCGTCGCCTCGAACCTGTTCGGCGACATCCTCACCGACCTTGCCGCCGCGATCCAGGGTGGCATGGGGATGGCGGCGTCGGCGAACGTCGCTCCCGGCACCGACGCACCGGGGCTCTTCGAGCCCGTCCACGGCTCTGCGCCCGACATCGCCGGTCAGGGGATCGGCAACCCGGCGGGGGCGATCTGGAGCGCCTCGCTGATGCTCGAGCACCTCGGCGAGGCCGAGGCGGCGAGACGGGTCATGGACGCGCTGTCGGATGTCTGTCGCGACGGTCCGCGGACCCGCGACGTCGGCGGGACGGCGACGACGGCCGAGGTCGGGAACGCGGTGGCGCAGCGCGTCGCCGGCTGAGGTTGCTCGCCGGGAGGGATCGATCGACGAGACGACGGCAACGAGCCGCTGGTACGCCGCGTCGATCTCCGGCGCCCATCTCGCGGAGCCGTCTGCGATCCCGTCCCAGGCCGCGATCAGCCGACGCGCGTCCTCGGTACGCGTCTTCGGCAGCGGCAGGCGGCTGTACGCGTCCGCGGTCGCGCGGTGCGAGAGCTTCGAGCCGCGGGCGAGCGAGCCGGTCGGTTCGAGGTCGGACGACGTCTCCCGCAGTCCTGGCACGCCACTCAGAGCACGCCTGGGCCCGCCACTCAGAGAGGGTGATGCGGTGGTCAAGATCGCGACCGGCGCAGCCCACGCTCGCAACAGCCGTGAGGAGAAGTAGGCAGGGGCCCGTCGTCCGACGTCTGCCCATGTCGCGCAGTCTCGAGCGGGCGTCTCAGCGTGCGATGCCCACGATCGCGCTGCCGCCGACGACGAGCGCCGCGGCGAGGACCAGGCGGCTGCCGACCGCCTCGCTGCGCCCGAGCAGCACCGCGGAGAAGAGGACGCCCCAGAGAGACTGCGTCGCGTTGAGGGGCGCCACGACGCTCACCCGCCCCCGGTCGAACCCGAGCACGAGGCAGATGTAGGCGCCGCCGAGGACGAGCCCGACGGGGAGGAACGTCCGCAGGGTCGAGCGGACGGAGCCGGCCAGCTGGTGCCGCCGCACGATCAGCACGTAGAGCGCGACGGTGGTGAAGGCGCCGAGGAGCGACGCTGCCGCCGCGGCCACGGCGGGCGGGTCGACGTCCTGTGTCGCCCAGCGGACGAGGTTGTCGCGGACGCTGAACATGACTGCGCACGTAAGCGCGAAGACGGCGCCGAGCAGCCGGAAGTGTGCCGGCCTGCTCCGCTCGAAGACGAGGGCCGCGCCGCCGGCGACGACGAGAAGCGTCGCCAGCGCGAGCAGCGGGTCGAACTGCTCGTCGAGGAACACGAGCGCGATCCCGACCGACAGGATCGGGGCGATGCCGATGATCACCGACGCTCGCGCCGGGCCCGCGTCGCGGACGGCCATCAGGAAGATGATCTGCGAGGCGCCGGGAACGAAGAGGCCGACGAGGTAGAACGGCAGGAGGTCGCGGATCTCGAGCCCCGCCAGGGACGGCGCCGAGATCGCGAGGGCGGTGAGGAAGCCGGTGCCGATGATCACGGGCGCCCCGAGCTGCGGGTCGCCGCCGCGCTGCAGCGCCATGCGCACGACCACCGCGAACAGCCCGAAGAGGAGCCCTGCCCCGAGCGCGAAGGCGACGGCCGCCAAGGGCTACTGCAGCGCTGCGATCGCGTTGAGGATGATCTCGGCTGCGAGCGCCCCGTCGGCCGGATCGGCGACCTCGGCCGGGGAGTGGCTGATCCCGTCGAGGCACGGGACGAAGACCATCGCGATCGGGGCGCGGTCGGCCACCGCCATCGAGTCGTGCGCGGCGCCGGAGGGCATCGTCAGGAACGGCTCGCCCGTCGCGGTCGCCGCTGCCTCCAGCGCGGCCACGATCGCCGGATCGCTCGGAGTCGGCGCGAGCGTCTGCCGCTCCGCCCAGCGCGCGGTCATCCCCCGCCGCTTGGCTGTCGCCTCGGCGAAGGCGGCGATGTCGCGAGCGACGCCGCGGAACGCCTCCTCGTCGGTGCCCCGGATGTCGAGGGAGAAGCGCGCCCGGCCGGGGATGACGTTGATCAGGCTCGGCTCGAAGGCGATCTCGCCCACCGTGCCGACCGTGCCCCTCCCGGCCGCAGTCGCCAGGCGCTCGAGCTCCAGGATGCACTCCGCCGCCACCGTCCCCGCGTCGAGGCGTCCGCCCATCGGCGTCCCGCCCGCGTGGTCGGCGCGGCCCTCGACGGCGATGTCGCCGTGCACGTACCCGGCGATCCCGGTCACGATCCCGATGCGGTTGCCCGTGTCCTGGAGCACCCGTGCCTGCTCGATGTGCATCTCGATCCAGCCGGTGAGGTCGTCGAGCACGTGCGCCGACTCGCGCCAGCGCTCGACCGGGTAGCCGGCGTCCTGCGCGTGCTCCCAGAAGCTGCGGCCGTCGTCGATCGCCCGGAAGCGCTCCCGGAGATCCTCCTCGCTGACGTGCTGCGCCATGATCCGGCTGCCGAGAAGCATCTGGCCGAAGCCGGAGCCCTCCTCCTCGAGGAACGCGATCGCCTGCAGGCCGAGGTCGAGCCCGTGCTCGACGCTGAGCCGGCAGACCTCGAGCGCGGTGACGACGCCCATCGTGCCGTCCCACTTGCCGCCGTTCCGGTTCGAGTCACAGTGCGAGCCGATCCCGAACACCCTCTCGCCGCGTGGTCGGTTGCGGGCGACGAGCGTGCCGACCGGGTCCTCGGACACCTCGAAGCCGATCGCCTGGAACGCGCGCGTGAAGTAGTCGAGCGTGTTCCGGTACTCGAGGATGTAGGCGTAGCGGCGGATCGCCTCGGCCGACGTCGTGTAGTCGGGGCCGCCGAGGGTCTCGACGTCGCGCTCGATCCGGCCAGCCGAGCGCTCGCGGTCGATGGCGATGTGCGGCATACGGCTGCGACTCTACACTCGTCCCGTGACTGCGGGAGACCCTGCCGGAGACGACGACTTCCGGCCGCCCGAGGCCCGGGTGCGGGCCGTGCTCTGGGAGGCGGAGGGG
>VGCB01000254.1 GCA_016870235.1 Actinomycetota bacterium
GTCCCTCGCCCAGCAGACGCGCGCACACACGGCAAACAAACACAGCGCGTCTGGTACCTCGGTCCCTAACCCACCAGACGCGCGAGAACACGGCCGGGCAGGCCCTACCGAGCGGTGTACCCCATGTCGACCTTGATCGAGCCGCCGGTCATCTTGGCGGCGTCGTCGGACGCGAGGAAGAGGACGACCTTGGTCACGTCCTCCGGCTCGAGCCACGGCTCGGGGATCGCGTGGGCGGCCGTCAGGATCTCGGCCATGCTCTCCTTGGTGGGCTTCTCGGCGTTGAAGATGTCGTAGAGCGTCTGGTTCAGGATCATCGGCGTGCCGACGCCGGTGGGGGCGACCGCGTTGCACGTGATCCCGTTCGCGCCCTGCTCGTTCGCGAGCGTCTTCACGAGCCCGTCGATCGCGTGCTTCGTCGCGCAGTAGTGGCCGAAGAACGGCGCCCCGATGTACGACGCGGTCGAGCCGGTGACGACGATGCGCCCGTACTTGCGCGAGGCCATGTGGGGAATGACGGCCTTCATCGAGAGCCAGACGCCCTTGACGTTGACCGCGAACATGTCGTCGAACGCCTCTTCCGTCAGCTGGTCGAGCATCATCGCGGAGCCGAAGATGCCGGCGTTCGCAAGGAGGATGTCGATCTTGCCGAGCTCGGAGATCGTCCGCTGCGCGAAGCCGTTGATCTGATCCCACGAGCGGACGTCGACCGTCTCGGAGATCACGCGTCGTCCTGCCGCCTCGATCGCGCTCGCGGTCTCGGCGAGCTCCGCCGACGTGCCCATCGGGTACGGGATCGTCGCGACGTCGGCGCAGATGTCGCAGATCGCGACGTCCGCGCCCTCGCGCGCGAACGCCACGGCGTGGGAGCGGCCCTGTCCGCGCGCGGCGCCCGTGACGAGCACTGTCTTGCCCTCGAAGCGGCCCATCGTTCTCCTTCCCTTGCGATGTCGGGGGCGCCGACGGCGGGGCGCTAGCGCTAGCTTGTCACGAAGCGCGCGCCTTTGCGAGCGCGCGTTGCGGCGGTCACCCTGCTCTCGTCGATCGCGCCGGGACCCGCTCGTAGCGGACGACGCCGTCGGTCTCGACCTGCCGCACGCGGCCCCGCTCCTCGAGCAGGTCGAGCCCGCCGAGCGCCTCGCACAGTGTGAGGTACGTCTGCGTGATCGCGATCCCCGGCCAGATCGCGTCCCCGATCGCACGAGCCGACATCGGCCCGTCGCCGAGCGCCGTCGCGACCTGCTCCATCCGCTCCAGGTGCCCTTGGCGACGAAGCGCGATCAGCGCTCGGTGGTCGTCGATCACGCGGCCGTGCCCGGGTCGGAGCTCGGCGAGGTCGTCTCGTGCGGTGCGCTCGAGCGAGGAGAGGTACGCCCGTACGGACGAGACGCGATCGCGCGGGTCGTCGGATCCACGCGGCGGTCGCGCGGCGAGCGGGTTGGAGGAGACGTGCGGAAGGAGATGGTCGGCGACGTAGGCGACGCCCAGCTCGTCGTCCACGAAGATCGTGTCGGTCGGGCTGTGGCCGGGCCGGTGAGAGACGCGGAGCGTCCGTCCGCCGGCGACGAGGGTGTCGTCCTCGACGAGCGCGATGTCGACCTCGACGGAGTCGTTCCAGTACGCGGCGCGATCCGCGATCGCCGTCCAGAAGCGAAGCCGCCGCTCGAGCGGCGTCCCGTGGAGCGCCATCACCGCGTCCTGGTAGGCGGACTCGAGCTCGTAGCGGCGACGGAGCTCGCGCGCGTAGCCGACGAGCTGCTCGTGCGCCGCCACGCGGCAGCCCGAACGCTCGACGATCGCCGAGGCGTTCCCGACGTGGTCGACGTGCTGATGGGTGAGGACGAGGAGCTCGACGTCCTCGACCCGGACGCCGTGCTCGTGCAGGCCCGCCTCGAGCGCGGCGAGCGAGTCGGGGTGGTTCGGCCCGGCGTCGATCAGCGTCAGCGGCTCGCCTGCGAGCAGCCAGCAGTTGACGCGCCCGACGGGCAGCGGCGTCGGGATCGAGATCCGGTGCGCGGACGGGCCCGCGCGCCCGCGACTCACGCCGTTCGCTCGCCCGCCTGGGCGGAGAGGTAGGCCTCCTCGAGCTCCTCCACGCGCGAGGCGACCTGCTCGGTCGGCCCGTCGAGCACGACGCGCCCGCGCTGCATCACGAGCACGTGATCGGCGACCTTGAGTGCCTGCTTCACGTGCTGCTCGACGAGGAGGACGCCGACACCGTCCTCGTGCGCCGCCTTCTTCACCGCCTCGAGCAGCCGGAGCACGACGAGCGGAGCGAGACCGAGCGAGAGCTCGTCGATCAGCAGCACCTTCGGCGTCCGCGCAAGGGCGCGGGCCAGGGTCAGCATCTGCTGCTCGCCGCCCGAGAGGAGTCCTGCTCGGCGCTTGAGCAGCGGCCGCAGCTCCGGGAAGAGGTCGAGCGCCCGCTCGATGTCGATGCGGCCGACCCGGAGGTTCTCGATCACCGACAGTCGCATGAAGACCGACCGCTCCTCGGTCACGAACGAGAGACCGTCGTTCGCGCGGCGGTGCAGCGGCGTCTTCGTCGCCGTCCCGTCGAACCACACCTCGCCCGCGAGCTGCGGCAGGTCGCCGGACAGGGTCAGCAGGGTCGTCGTCTTGCCGGCCCCGTTCGGGCCGAGCAGCACAACGACCTGCCCCGCCCTGACCTCGACCGTGAGGTCGTGCACGATCGGGTGGCCGTGGTAGCCGGCCGCGACGCCGCGTGCCTCCAGCACCGCCCCGCTCATGCCACACCTCCCGCCGGGTCCAGCGTGGGTGCCGGCCCCGCCGACGTGTCGCCCTCCTCCTCGCCGAGGTAGGCGGCGATGACCGCCGGGTTCCGGCGGATCTCGGCCGGTGTGCCCGTCGCGATCTGGCGGCCGAAGTCGAGCACCGTGATCCGGTCGCAGACGTTCATCACGAACGACATGTCGTGCTCGATCACGAGGACGGCGAGCCCCCACTCGTGCGCGAGGCGGCGGACGACCGTCACGAGCTCCTGCGTCTCGGTGCCGCTGAGCCCCGCTGCCGGCTCGTCGAGGAGGAGCACCGACGGCGACACGGCGATCGCGCGGGCGATCGCGACGAGGCGGCGGCGCCCGTAGGGGAGGTCGCTCACCTTGGTGTCCAGGTACTGCTCGAGCTCGAGGATCTTCACCGCCGCGGTCGCGGTCGAGGAGAGCGGCGGGTTCGTGGGGATGACGATGTCCTTCAGGTACGGCGTCGTCGAGTAGCCGTCGGACGCCACCTTCAGGTTCTCGCGGATCGTCGAGCTCTCGAACAGCTCGAGCTGCTGGAACGAGCGGCTGACGCCGGCGCGGGCGCGGCGGAACACCGGCCAGCCGCCGATGTCCTCTCCGTTGAGCCTCACCGTGCCCTGTGTCGGCTTGACGAAGCCGGTGATCGCGTCGATCAGCGTCGTCTTGCCGGCGCCGTTCGGGCCGATCAGGCCGACGATCTCACCCGGGCTGACGACGACGGAGGCGTCGTTGACCGCGACGACGCCGCCGAAGCGGACGGTGATGTTCGCCACGTCGAGCGTGCCGGGCTTCACCTGCTCGCGCGGGACGTCGGGCAGCGGCTCCGGCGGCTCCTCGATGCGCTTGCGCCGGGTGATCAGCCCGGCGATCTTGTGGTAGATCTCGGCGTTGACGCTGATCGCGCCGTCGGGATGCAGGACGACGAGCGCGATCACGGTGATGCCGCCGATGAGGACGAGCCAGCTCGGGTTCGGATCCTCGAACACGTGATGCGTGAGGCCCGCGTCGAGGCCCTTCGTGAACGAGAGGACGAGGAGCAGGATGCCGCTGCCGAGCATCACGGTCATCAGGATGCTCCGCAGGACGAGCGGTCTGCCCGTGATCGACCCGAGGTTGGGCAGGAGCTTGCGCGCGGTGTTCACGCCGACGAACGTGAGCAGGAAGCCGAAGACCATCGGCCCCCACCACGGGAAGTCCTCGAGCAGCCACGTGCCGAAGCTCCCCTGCGGGAACTGCCCGCCGAACGGCGCCCCGAGCACGTAGCCGACGCCGCCGATCACCGTGTAGGCGGCTGCCTGGATCGAGCCGAGAGGGATGTAGTCGCTGTAGGCGGCGGTCGTCGTCCGGAAGGCGAGCGCCACGCCGCCGATCGCCGCGATCGCGGCGGCGAGCCCGAAGGCGTAGAGCTTGACGCCGAAGACGCTGATCCCGAGCGCGGCGGCGGCCCGCTCGTTCGTCCGCACCGCGATCAACCTGCGTCCGACGGCGCCGCGGCGGATGCTGGCGACCGCGAGCGCGCAGACGACGAGGAGGACGTAGACCCAGATCCCGTAGCGCTTGCCCTGGTTGATCGGGTCGATGTCGATGCCGAACAGCGTCTGCGGCCCGACGTTCGTGAAGCCGTCGGCGCCGACCCACTTGCGGTTCGTGAACACCATCGCGTTCACCGCCATTGCGAGCCCGAGAGTGACGACGGCCAGGTTGATCCCGCGCGTCCGCAGGGCCGGCACGGCGAAGATGAGCCCGACCGGGATCGTGATCAGGACGGCGATGACGAAGCTCGCCTCGTACGGCCAGCCGGCGTCGGCGACGAGGCGCGCGGAGATCAGCGCCGCGACGCCTGCGAGCGCGAACTGCGCCAGCGACAGCTGCCCGGTGTAGCCGAGCAGCACGACGACGGAGAGCATCACGATCGCCCAGCCGAACGAGATCGGCAGGGCGTCCTGCAGCGGGATCTCCCACCAGAGGAACTGGCCCAGGACGAACGCGGCCGAGATCCCGATCAGCCACCGCCATCGCACCATCCCCGAGCCGAGCGCGGGCAGCTTCTCGACGACCTGACCGCGGACAGGGAGGCCCTGGCCGCGGATCACGAGGATCGCGATCACGACGAGGAAGGGCAGCGCCGTCCGGAGCCCCCACGTCCAGCCCTCGTTCGGGACGTAGTTCGTGAACTCCGACTGCGTGATCGCGATCGCGAACGCGGCCAGCGCTGTCAGCCAGAAGGACGTGAAGCCGCCGACGAGCGCCGCC
>VGCB01000255.1 GCA_016870235.1 Actinomycetota bacterium
TCGCGCGATGAACGTGTTCTCCCGCAGCTCCGTCACCGTCACCCGCGAGATCTCGGCGTCGAGCGACTGCACGATCGAGCAGGCGAGGTCGTGGGTCAGCGGCCGCGGCGGGTCGCTTCCCTGCAGCTTCATCAGGATTGCCGCCGCCTCCGGGTGGCCGATCCAGATCGGCAGGAACGTGTTCCCGTCCGCAGTCTTCAGGAGCACGATCGGCTGCTTGCCGACGAGATCGAAGCTCACCCCGTAGACGGTCATCTCGCGCATCCCTGCCTGAGTGTAGCCCTCTGATCCCGGCCTGCAGAGAGGGCCGACGGGCGATCCGGTACACTCGCCGTTCCCACCCGGGCGATTAGCTCAGTCGGTTAGAGCGCCGCTCTGATAAGGCGGAGGTCGGTGGTTCGAGTCCACCATCGCCCACTGTGTCTGCCGCCGGGTGCTCGCGCGTCTGCTGGATGAGGGACGCGAGGTAGCAGACGCACGAGCACCCGGATCCTGAAGCCGGGAACCTTTCCCTGGGACCCCTCCCTCAGCTGGTAGAGCAGGGGACTCTTCATCCCAAGGTCGAAGGTTCGAATCCCTCACGGCTCACTGTGGTGGCTGCCGGCCTCTCGCACGTCTGGTGAGTAGGGGACAGACGCACCGGACGTGCGAGAGCCCGGATCCTGAAGCCGCGAACCTCACGGCTCCCTGGGAGCCCTCCCTGGACCGCCTGAGCTCGCCGCGCGGCTCGCGTCGGACACTGCCTCCAGGGCCACCGCACGTTCCCAGTTGCGGATGCTGACCGTCCTCTCGTAGGCTCGGCGTATGAACGAACCTCTCGCCTCCGCCCGCGTCGCCGGCATCCACCACGTCGGCGTTCCCGTCCGCTCGATGGAGCGGTCGCTCGCCTGGTACAAGGCCGTGTTCGGGATCGAGCCGGTCGCCTCGATGGTCGCCGACGGCGAGGGACCGTCGAGAGCGGTGCAGCTCGCCGACGTCGTCGTCGAAGCCGCGTTCCTCGATGTTGGCAACACGATCCTCGAGCTGCTCGAGTACCGGAACCCGGTCGGTGAGGACTTCAGGACGCAGGACGGCTACCGCCTGCGGAACTGCGACGTCGGCGCCATCCACATCGCCCTGCACGTCGAGGACATCGAGGAGACGTACGCGGCGCTCGAGGCCCGCGGCGCCGACTTCAGCTGCCCGGTCACCGAGATCCCCGAGGGTGAGTGGGCCGGCATGAAGTTCGCGTACTTCCGCGATCCGGACGGGATCCAGTTCGAGCTCATCCAGCTTCCGCACTGATTGTGCGGGTGAGCTGAAGCCCGAGGGGCGAGGTCAGCGGCAGAGCAGGCGCGCGAGACGCTCGTAGGCCGGCAATCCGGGCTCGAGCGGGTCGTCCGAGATCGCCTGCACCGACACGTGGTCGGCGCCCGCGTCGAGGTGCGCCTGCACCCGGGCGGCGACGGCTTCCTCGTCGCCCCAGGCGACGATCGCGTCGACGAGGCGATCGCTGCCGCCGTTCGCGACGTCCTCCTCGGTGAACCCCTGCCACAGCAGGCTCTTGCGGAAGTTCTCGACGCCCAGGTACCACTCGAGGTAGACGCGGCCGACTCGGCGGGCCTCCGCAGCGTCGGTCTCGAGCAGGAAGGCCTGCTCGGGAGCGAGGAGCTTCCCCGGGCCGAGGAGCTCCCGCTGCCGCGCCGTCGCCTCGGGGGTCGTCATGTACGGGTGCGCGCCGTCCGCCGCCTCCTTGCAGAGCCGCACCATCGGCGGGCGAAGCGCCGCGAGGACGCGTTCCACCGGCGAGGTCATCGCCGCCTCGCCGGGCAACGGGCTCACGAAGGGGACGCCGTCCATGTCGGCGAGGTAGCGGCGCATCGTCTCGACGGGCCTCCCGTAGACGTGCCCGCGCGGATCGACCTGCTCGCGGTGGCTGATCCCGAGCCCGAGCAGGAACCGCCCCGGGTACGACTCCTGCACGGTGCGCGTCGAGGTCACCGTCGTGACCGCGTCGCGGCCCCACACGTTCGCGATCCCGGCGCAGAAGACGATCCGCTCCGACCCGGCGAGCACGCCCATCGCGTTCGTGAAGATCTCCCGGGTGCCGAGCCCCTCGCCCGTCCAGACCGCCGTGTAGCCGAGCTCCTCGAGGCGCCGTGCGAACGCCGCCCCCTCCTTGCGCGGGAGCACCTCCAGGGGAACGGAGAAGACGCCGATCCTGCCGATGTCGGTCTGCATGGGCGCGGAGCCTACCCTGCCGTCGCGTCAACGGCACGCGCCAGCAGCTCTGCTCTCACCGCCTCCGTGGCGGGCAGGCTCGCCGGGCTCGTGCGGCTGTGTGATCCACTCGAGCCCCGCGGGTCGATTGCATGCGATTCCATGCCCTGAGGGCGCTGCGGTCGAGAGCCTACGCCGGGTGATGCCCGCGCCAGGCCAGCGAGCCGCCGTCGATCAGGAAGTCCTGTCCCGTGATCCACGACGCCTCGTCGCTCGCGAGGAAGCAGACGAGCCGCGCCACGTCGACCCCCTCCCCGAGCCGGCGGACGAGATGGGTCTCGGTCTGCATGCGCCAGACCGCCTCCTTGTCCTCCGCCGCCTCGGTGTACTTGCGGATCATCGCCGTGTCGACCGACGCCGGCGAGTAGGAGTTCGCCCGCACGGGCGCGAGATCGATCGCGGCCACCTTCATCATCAGGATGACGCCGCCCTTCGTCGACGAGTAGGCGGAGCACATCGGGTAGCCGACGTGCCCGCCCGTCGAGGCGGCGCTGATGATGGACGGCCCCCGCGTCGAGGCCTTCAGGTACGGCGCCGCGAACCGCGTGCAGTACCAGACCCCGCGCAGGTTGATCTCGTACACGGCCTCCCAGGCGTCGAGCGGCAGCGTGTCGATCGTCAGCTCGCTCGCGAACGACGACTCGTGGACGCCTGCGTTGTTGTGGAGGACGTCGATCCCACCGTAGGTCTCCGCCGCCGTCCGCATCAGGCCCTCCACGTCCTCGGCCTTGCGGACGTCGCAGTGGACGTACGTGGCGGTGCCGCCCTCGCCGGCGATCTCGGCCACGGTCCCGTGGCCGAGCTCGTCCTGGATGTCGGTGACGACGACCCTGGCGCCGCGGCGCGCCATCTCGAGCGCGGTCGCCTTGCCGATCCCGTCGGCGGAGCCGGTGACGACGCAGACCTTCCCGTCGAGCCGGGTCACCGCCTACTCCCTCGTGTCCTCGGAGCGCGTCGCCTCCGACTTCGACCAGCTCTCCTTCGCCTTGAAGCCGATGTGCACTTCCTTGAGCGCGCGCAGGAAGAAGTTCTGGTGGTGCTCGAGGGTGTGGCCGGGCTGGAGCCAGACGTCCTCGACGCGGTCGACGAGCGCCTTGAAGCCGTAGTAGAGCTCGCGGCGGGCGAGTGGGGCGCCGAGGCAGTGGTGCGAGCCGACGCCGAACGCGAGGTGGCGGCGCGGGTGCTTGCGCTCGAGGTCGATCTCGTCGGCCTTGTCGAAGAAGCGCTCGTCGCGGTTCCCCGCCGCGTAACGGAGGTTGATGATCGAGCCGGCCGGGATCTCGACGCCGTGGAGCTCGAGATCGACGACGGTCTCCCGCAGGAGGCCCTGCACCGGCCCCTCGAGGCGGAGGACCTCCTCGCAGAAGGGCTCGATGTACTTCGTCGGGTCGGACTGGAGCATGTCCCACACCCGCTTGTTGTTGCAGAGCATGACAACACCCTCGGAGAGGGCGTTCGTGGTCGTCTCCGAGCCGCCCACGAAGAGGTCGGCGAACATCTCCGCGTGGAGCTCGTTGTCGCTGAGCGGGCGGCCCCACTCGGGGATCTCGCGGTTGACGAGGATCGAGAGCAGCGTCTCGTCGGGGGTTGCGCGCAGCCGCTCGAAGTGCTTCTGGAAGTAGTGCTGGCCCTCGATCTCCATCTCGACCGACCAGCGCATCTCCTCGGGCGTCTGCATCAGGCCCATGCGCTTGATCCAGGCGTCCGTCCAGAGCTTGATCTGCGGCAGGTCCTCGTCGGGCACGCCGATCTGCATGCCGATCACGTAGAGCGGGAGCGGAACGGCCATCGCGTCGACCCACTCGCACTCGCCCTTGTCGATCACCTTCGCCATGCAGTCGTAGGCGACCTGCTCCACGTACCCGTCGATCTCGCGGATCGCGGCCGGCCGGAACGCGAAGTCGAAGAGCCGGCGCATCTGGAGGTGGTTCGGGTCGTCGCGCGCGTCGAGGCTCGGCGCCGGCACCCACCCCTTCTCCTCGTACAGCTTCGTCACGGCAGCGGCCTGCTCGGCGATCTCGGCCTGGCGCTTCGCCTCCTCCGGGTCGGAGGGCTTGATCGCCTTCCCGGTGTTGTTGGCGCCGTTGCCGACACCGTTCGAGTAGCGCTCGGTGTCGAGCAGGATCGCGCGGATGTCCTCGTAGCGCGTCACCATGTACATGCCCGTCGCCGCGTCGTGGTAGACGGGCGCGTTGTCGCGCATGTACTGGTAGGCGTGGTAGGGACAGTCGTTCGTCGCGGGGTCGAAGAAGTCGATCTTCATCGGGGCCGACTGAGACACGAAGGGTCCTCCTGCACGTCGAAGATGCGCCGCGCCGCGCGATGTGACGGCGTCCTGCCGACCTTATCCAATCGCGCGGTACCAAACAACCGCCCGGCTGAACTCCGGCGGCCGGCTCGAGCCCGGCCGCAACGCTTCCGGAGCACGACAGGAACACCCTCGCAACAGGGTCGCTGCGATGATTCCGTCAGGGACCCTCGCGCCCCCGTCGGGGGAGCACGCGGGTGGGGTCGGTTCGGGTGGTCCTGTGCAGGTGGTCCTGTGAGGTTGCCCTTTCCGCTCCGGCGGGCTGCGTCGACCCACCGATCCGGCGCAGGGCCTCCAGGCGCGGAAGCAAGGCTCCGAGTGCACGTCCGCGCTGGCTGGGGACGCCGCCGGGCGGCGGCCGGCACCGGTCGCAGCCGGATCCGTGCGCCGCGGAGACGCCTCGCCGTGCGCCGGCGTCGCG
>VGCB01000256.1 GCA_016870235.1 Actinomycetota bacterium
TGCTCGCCGACTACGTGACGCTCATGAGCTCCGGCGCAGGCCTCGAGACCTACCGGTCGGCCGTCCGCGCCGGCAACGGCGTCCTCCGCGGTGAGTTCCTGATCGGCGGCTTCATCGCGCTGAAGCCGGAGCTCGAGTGCGCGAAGCACCTCGAGCTCCTGCTCAACCTCGACGACGATCGGTTCGTCGAGCGCTACGCCCACTTCGAGGACTGGTACAAGCACCCGCAGGACGTCGCCGGTCCGTTCTACCTCTGGATCGTCGAGCAGCTCTTCGTCGCCAACCTGCTCGTCTCCGGAGCGCTGCGGGTCGGCGACGAGACGGTCGACTTGTCGCGGATCGCTTGCCCGGTGACGATGATCGGCGGCACGACCGACCACATCACGCCGCCGGAGCAGGTCTTCGCCCTGGAAGCGCACGTGTCGACGCCACCTGACTCGGTCGAGCGGATCCTCGTCGACGCGGGGCACCTCGGCCTCTTCATGTCACGGTCGGCGCTCGCCGATCACTGGCTGCCTGCATTCCGGAGGCTGGCGGCGGCCGGCTGACGCCACCTGTAACGCCCCGCCGTCCACGACGACGGTTGGGCATGGACATCACGAGCGAGGTTCGATACTCAGGCGGACGGGGACGCCGCCCTCTCGCCGTCCTCGCGGTTCCTGCCGCGATCGCGACGGCCCTCGCCGGCCTCTGGGTCGCCGGCGGCGTCATCACCAACGACTTCCGCGCCTCCATGGGGCTCACGGCCCTGTGGTTCGCGATCGTCTTCGGTGCGAGCCTGCTGCTCTGGCGGCGGGTCCGCGCACTCCGTGTCGCAGCAGCGGCCGCCGCGCTGACGATGGTTGTCGCGGGTGGCTACCTCGCGGTCGCCTCGATGGTCGACCGCACCGTGAACGAGGCGCTGCCGTCCGCACCCCCCGTGGCGACCGGGTCGTTCCGGTCGATCGCCCACACGACGACCGGGTCAGCCGAGCTCGTCGAGCGCGCGAGCGGCCGCGTGCTCGTGCTGCGCGACTTCCGCACCCACCCCGGGCCGGACCTCCAGGTGTACGTGAGCGAAGGTCAAGCTTCGGGCGAGTCGATCGGCGGCGCCGCCCGTGTCGGGTCGCTCAAGGGGAACGTCGGCAACCAGCAGTACCTCCTGCCGCCGGACATCGATTCGTCCCGGGGACTGACCGTGCACATCTGGTGCCGCGCGTTCTCGGTCCCGTTCGGCGCCGCGAACCTCCCGGAGACCGGGATCAGGCGGTGAGCGCCTGCAGCTCCTCGAGCTCGGACGCGGTCGGCACCCACTCCCCGGCCTTCGCGTTCGCGACGACCTGCTCCGCCGTCGTCGCGCCTGCGATCACGGAGCCGACCGCGGGCATCGCCGCGAGCCCGCCGATCGCGACGTCGAGCAGCGAAGCGCCGTGCGCCGCTGCGAAGCGCTCGAGCGCCTCGATCTTGTCGAACACGTCGTCCGTCAGCCACTTCTCGGCGTCCCAGAAGCTCATCCCGGCGGCGAAGCGCGAGTCGGCAGGGAGGGCGGCGCCGCGCGTGTACTTGCCCGTCAGCGCGCCGCTCTCGAGCGGGTAGAACGGGATCAGGCCCACCCCGAGCCGCAGGCACGCGGGCACGATGTCGGCGTCGGCGCCGCGGGTGATCAGGCTGTAGCGGTTCTCGCAGCCGACGAGGGGGATCCCCTCGGCAGCAGCTGTCGCCGCCGCCTCCTCCAGCTGCGCCAGGTCGACGTGCGAGACCCCGACGTACCGGACCTTGCCGTCATGCACGAGCCCGGCCATGGCGCCGATCGTCTCCGCGATCGGCGTCACGCCGTCGGGACGGTGGTACATGTAGACGTCGATCGCGTCGGTTCGGAGGCGCCGGAGCGACCCATCGACGGCCCAGCGGACGTAGTCGGGCGAGCCCTTCGGCAGGTCGGGCGCGTCCGGCACGGGGTTGCCGAACTTGGTCAGCAGGCAGACCCGGTCGAGCCGGCCGGCGAGCGCCTCGCCGAGGAAGCTCTCGCTGCGCGTCTCGCCGTACACGTCGGCGGTGTCGAGGAGCGTGATCCCCTGCCCGATCGCCGCGTCGACGACGGCGCGGCTCTCGTCCGGGCCGATGCGCCAGCCGAAGTTGTTGCAGCCGAGCCCGACGACCGAGACCTCGGGCCCACCCGTGCCGAGCGCACGCGTCCGCATCAGCGATCGACGCCGATCGCGCCGGCGCCGACGAGCGCCTTGTGGAGCTGGTTGTTCCCCTCGACGAGCTGGAACACCTTGGCATCGCGGAGATAGCGCGCCACGGGGTACTCGTCGGAGACGCCGTAGGCGCCGTGAATCTGGAACGCGTTCGTCGCCGTCATCAGCGACACGTCGGAGGCGGTCATCTTGGCTGCGGACGCCGCCTCCCGGGCGCGGAGCCCCTTGTCCTTGAGCCACGCCAGGCGATACGTGAGAAGGCGGGCGCCCTCGGTGCCGCAGACCATGTCGCTCACCATCTCCTGCACCATCTGGAACTTCCCGATCGGCTGCTTGAAGACGACACGCTCCTTCGCGTACGCGGTCGCGACGTCGCAGCAGGCCTGCGCCAGCCCGACGGCACGAGCTGCGACCCCGAGACGGCCGCTCTCGACCGCGTTCATCGCGATCTCGAACCCCTGGCCCTCCTCGCCGACGAGGGCATCGGCGGGAACCCGGACGTCGTCGAGGACGAGCTCGCCGGTCGCGAGCGGGCGGAACCCGTACTTGTTCTTGAGCGGGTGCACCGAGACGCCCGGCAGGTCGGCGTCGACCAGGAACGCGCAGATCCGCTTGCGGCCCGTGCGCTCGTCGGCGCCCATGTGCGCGAAGGTGAGGTAGAAGGTCGCGACGTCGAGGAAGCTGATCCACATCTTCGCGCCCGAGATCACCCAGTCGGAGCCGTCGCGGCGGCACGACGTGTCCATGTCGGAGACGTCCGTGCCCGAGCGCGCCTCGGTGACCCCCGCCCCCGCGAACGTCTTCGCCTGCGCCAGCGGCTTCAGGTACCGCTGCTTCTGCTCCTCGGTGCCGTAGCGGAGGATCGAGTTGCCGACGAGGCCGCTCGGGAACGTGAGCGCGCAGGCGACGATGTGGCAGTGCCGGGAGATCTCCTCCATCAGCCCTGTGAACGTGAGGTAGTCGAGGCCCGCACCGCCGTACTCGGGCGGCACGATGCCGCCGGCGAAGCCCAGCTCGCCCGCCCGCTCGACGATCTCGCGCGGAAACTGCTCGTGCTTGTCGTACTCGCCGACGTGGGGCGCGATCTCCTTCTCGCCGAAGTCGCGCGCGAGCCGCCGGAGCTCCTCCTGTTCCGCGTTCCACCCGAAGTCCATGAGGCCATCATAGAGATGGGCACCAGCCAATCGTTTGGTAGAACTTCGACCCGTGAGCGCTGACTTGGCGGACGACCTCCGGATGTCGCATCGGAAGCGCGCGTACGCATGTGCGCATCAGGTGGTGCGTCTCCCGACGATCCTTCTCGTCTAGTGTCGGGAGACCAAGCACGTGTCGACGTCGTCGCCTGCGCTCTCGCCCGCCAGCTTCGCGCGGACGACGTCGTCGGCGTCGGGCTCGGGACGCCGCTCGCGCTCTGCGCGGCGCTCGTCGCCCAGCGGACGAGCGCGAAGGGCGCCACCGTCCTCTGCGGCGGCGCCGTCTCGCCGCGGGCGACCCTCGCCGAGTGCATGCACCACGACACCGCCGGTCGCACACCCGGGTTCGTTCCGCACCTCGACACGATGGACATGGCCGAGCGGCAGGCGATGACGCTGCAGTTCTTCCGTCCCGCCCAGGTCGGGCCCGACGGGTCGGCCAACACGAGCCGCGTGCAGGCGGGCGACCGGCTCGTCCGCTTCCCGGGCGCGCTCGCGCTCTCCGACACGCCGAACCTGATGCCGCGCGTGCTCCTCTACCACACCGCCCACGAGCCGCGGAACCTCCCGGCCGAGGTCGGCTACCGGACGGTCGCGGGAGGGGGGATCGAGCGGAGCGGATACCGCGCCCTCGGCGCGACGAAGCTGATCACCGACCGGGCGGTGATCGTGTTCTCGCCCCACGGGCCGCGCCTCGAGAGCTTCCACCCGGGCGAGACCGTCGCCTCCGTCGTCGAGGCGACCGGCTTTGCGCTGGCGACGGAGGGGGCAGTCGAGACGCCGGGCCCGTCGCCCGACGAGCAGGGAGCGCTCGACGCCGTCGACCCCTCGCGCCTGCGAGATTCCGAGTTCAAACAGAAAAGGTAGGCGGAGCGACAGCTCCGCCGGAAAGAGGCCGCACATGCCCCAGCTCCGCTTCGATCACGTCTCGTTCATGGTCGAGGACCTCGACGCCTCGGTCGAGAAGTGGCGGAAGATCCTGCGCGTCCTCGATCCCGAGCAGGCGGAGAGCATCACCTACGGCGGCGGCACCGAGGGCGGCGAGGAGATGCGGTGGGCGACGTTCGTGAAGCCCGGCGCGACGGTGATCCAGCTCTTCCAGCCGATGACCGAGGGCGGCTACCTGATGAAGATCCTCCGCAAGCGCGGCGAGCACATCCACCACATCGCGTTCCTCTCCTCCGACGTCGACGCGACGGTGGACGGGCTCCGCGAGGCTGGCTTCCCGATCGTCCAGGAGGAGAACACGGCGCCCGACACGATGCCGTGGCTGAAGTGGAACTTCATCCCGCCGGACTTCGTCGGCGGCACGCTGATCGAGGTCGCCCAGCGCTACGCCGTCGACGGCGACCAGTGGGTGCCCGTCCCGGGAGACCCGTCCTGACTGACCTCGCCTCGATCCTCTCGGACGCGCTCCCCGAGGGCGCGCTCGTCGCCACGGGGGGGAGCGAGCTGCGGCGCAAGCCCATGGCGGCGGTCGGCGCGATCGCGGGGCTCGGGCGCTCGGAGCTGCGGCTGGCGACGTGGCTCGGGAGCGCCGACGTCGAGGTGCTGCTCGGCGCCGGCTGCCTTGCCGAGGTGCATTCCGCGGGCGTCGCGCTGCTCGGCCTCGC
>VGCB01000257.1 GCA_016870235.1 Actinomycetota bacterium
GCGCTCCAGGCGATCTTGACGCGCCCGAGCCCTCGAGATCCGAAGCCGCCGACCGTCGTGTACCCTCGGTGGATCTGGTCGAATCCGATCATCAGCAGACCCATGGCCCACGGTACGGGGTTCTCGACGAAGACCTCGAGATCGAACCCGACACCGGGTGGAACCACCTCGAAGTCGAACTTGAGCGGGCCGCGGACCGTGCCTGTGTCGCGGTCGATCGCGACGCCGTCGCGGACCTCGACAGGGGACACTCGCTCGGAGTCGACCATGAGAGCGTCCGAGATCCGGACATGGCTTGCGAGGACTCGCGAGCCGAAGAGGGCGCAGATCGTGCAATGCTCCGCGGCCATCGCCTGGGAGCGCTCGCCCCTCTCATGCGCGCCGCAGGCGTCTCTCGCGAGGGGATCGCAGGCCGTCATCCGGCGGCCATCGAGCGCGCGCACCAGGGACTCGAGCGTGGAGCGGAGGACGCCCTTGAGCGAGGCGCCGGGGATGAAGGGCAGGCCGAGAGCGTCTCTCAGGACCGGCTGATCGAGGCCATCGGAGATGGCGGGTGTTCCGGCGCCGACGTGCAGCCCCGTGACGGTCGTCATCGTCCCCGTGAGGCGCAGCCGCGCCTCGAGTCGATGGAAGTTCAGCGCGTCAACCACCTTGGCCTCCCGCTGCCTGCCGGAACCGGATGGCCCGCGCGAGATACAGCGCAAACAGACGCCACGCCTCCGCTCGCAGGTGGTCGTCGGGGCGCAGCCCGTCGATCGCGCGGCCGACTGCCTGGACGGCCGCGTCGACGAGGCCGCGATCCCATTTTCCGCGAGCTGCTTGATACCGCAGGAAGTTGGTCACCTCCTCCGCGCAGGTGGCCTGTGCGCAGAGCGCCACGAGGTGAGCGAGCTGCGCCCGCTCGGGTTTCCTGCCATCACGTCTGGCGACGTCTTCCGCGGCAACCACCAATAGGCGCCGGTACGAAAGGAGACCTTCGTGGATCTCTCTGGGTGTCATCGACCTCTTCCTATCCACAGAGCGCCGGGTCGAAGCACGCGAGCCGACCGAAGCCCTGCTCCCGGCGCGCTCCCGCGCCGTCGGACTCCAGCCGCTTTGCGACATCGATCAGGTGGCCGGACTCGATCCGGAAGACGAAGACCGAGCCCGCAGCCGTTGCGACGGTGCGCGAGACCTTGCCGGCGCGCTGGTCCCACGCGCCCTCGCGCACGAACCTGCGGACCGCCAGCACGAGCTCTGCTTCGGCCCCCATGGCCGCGCGGAGGCTGACGACGGGGTCGTCCGGCTCTCCAGCCCTACCGACGAGGGGAGAGGCCAGGACTACCGGCAGGAAGCCGGTGATGCCCTTGGGCTCGATGCCTGCCCGGCGGAGCCGAGCTTCGAGTGCCTTCACGAATGCGGAGCTCCGATCTTCGAGGGCAGTCTCCGTCCGCTCCTCGATCAGCCGGATCTCGAGCCGCCCCCATCCCATCGATTGTCCACGCCCCACCGACAGCGGCATGGCGAGGGCCCGGACGAGGAGACCCATGCCGGCCTCGGGGATGCGATCGATCACCCCCTCGAAGTGCTGCCCCGCCTCGAGCATCTGGTGCGTGAACAGCGCACCAGACTTGGCCGAAGACCGCGACCGGTCGAGCGCGACGCGCGTGACCTGACGGATGTCCGGGGCCCTTGCGGCACGCCGTGAGCCGCTACAGGCGCGGAGCGGCCCACCGCAGCCTTGCACGGCACAGCCGTTCTTCGAGGTGCGCTCGACCTTCGCAGCCTGGGCGCCTGTCTGGCACATCTCGACGGCGAGCCGGTCGAGGAGCGTATCCACGACGCCGTGCTCGGTCGGCTCGAACTTGCAGCGCCGCGCGGTGAGAGGCCAAGGATAGGAAGGGCCGGATCCTTCCGTAGCCACTGGATCGAGGAATCCGAAGCGCGCTCCGTTCTCACCGACGAGCGCCTGAAAGTCCGCATTCTCGTCGGGATTCTCGAGAACCTCGGCGAGCGCGAAGCCGACGGCACCGCGAAGCGCCGAGCCCGGGATCTCCCGGCGGGTGTCGCGGAACCAGTCGTCGGACGCCCCGAGGCCGATCGCTGCGGGCGACAGCAGCTTCGCGCGGACGCGCAGCCGATCCCCGGCGTTCGCCGGGGGCTCCGGTGGCGGGTCCACGCTCTCTGGCCACCGGAGGCAGATCTCCACCCTGCCGAACCCCCGGCTTCGCCCCGCTCCCAGGTGGGTCGCAGCCCTGGTGGTTGCCTCGAGGAGGCAACGAAGGGCTGGATCGGGGTCGATCAGCCGCCCCCGCGACACGAAGATCCGCTCGCCCAGATCCGGTACGAGCCGGTTGAACAGGAGCTTGCCGCTCGCCGCACGGCTCTCGCGCGCAATGGCCACGCCGGGTCTCACCTGCCAGCTCTCCTCCCGCCCGTCTTCGAGGCGCGCGTTCTCCAGGACGAGCGCGCCGCGCCCGCCTCGGCCGTCCCTCTGCTGTGTCCCGAAGAGCCGGCACGCCTGACACGGCCGACCTTGGGCGAGGCTACACGGGGCCGACGCCGCGGAGGAAGGGTCGACAGGATCGCCCCCGTCGCCGCCCGAGCATGACGGCAGTCCGGCGCCTCGCAGCAGCGCCTCGAGCGTCTCGCGAAGCGCACCGCGAATGGCCGTCGAGGGGATGAGCGGCCGTCCTCGCTCGTCGCTCGCATGAACCGCATCGACACCTTCCGGCACGGCCGAGTATCCGCCGACGAGGAGGGTGCCCCTCGGGCAACGGATCGACATCGAGAAGTCGCTCATGCCGCCGAGCCTCGAGCCATCAGAACGAGGCTCGCGAGGGCCATGGTGCCTCGGTCGGGCCTGCCTCGGACGACCTCGCCGGGGTTCCGCCACTCGACCCCGCAGCTCGTGTACCAGCGCTGCCAGTCCTCGTTCCGCGAGACCTGATAGCGGAGCAGGTTCGCGAGCTCGGCTTCGTCTCCGCTAGCGCCGGAGCCGGGTAAGCCGTCGTCGAGGATGCTCCACTGGCTTCGCGGCACGCGCAGGAGAGCGCTGGCCCTCTCCGTTTCGGCGGCGAGCTGCGAGACGAGATACGGCCGCCGATCCCCGGCGCTGCGTGTCGGTCTGCCTTGAAGGAGCTCGTCACCTGAGGTCAGGATCGCAAAGTCGAACGTCGAGCCAGCGGTTGTCCTGCTCTTCCTCTTGGCCGATTGTTCGAGGAGGTGAGCGAACTCGATGAGGCGGTACGCCGGGAGGTGGTGATCGGCAACCACGGCGCCGATCCCGATCGAAAGCTTACCGAGACGCCCCATCGCATCGTCGGGCAGTGGGAGATCCCGGCGCCCGGCTTCCGCCCTCGCGTGGCGCTCGACCGCAGAGCCGAGCTTCTGGACATAGCCAAGGAGGTCGCTCGGACGGAGAAAGACCCGTATATCGTCGCCTCCCGTGATGGGGGCGACGTGGGGGTTCCCGGGCGCGGCATCGCCGTGTGCGCGCTCGAAAATCTTCGTGACCAGCTCGCTTCCGACCGCCTGAGCCACGAGGGACGGCAGGCCGGCGAAGAAGGCACCGAGGTTGTTTCCATCGGCGGAGACGACGGCAATCTTCGACTGCTCGGCAACCTCGTCGATCGTCCAGCCCTCGTCTCGGCGCCTGTCCTTCTGTCCAGCCCGGACGCTCTTGAGACAGCGGCTACAGATCCGATCTTCTCCCGCATCCGGTCGTGGGGAAGGGTGCTCGGCGCGACGAACACCGCAGTCGGTGCACTGCCGATCGCCCGGCCCGGCGAGGCCGAAGTCCGGCGCCGGGGCCATGTCCTTCGCGATGGTCAGCCGCTGGCGCAGCCACGCGAGGCTCTGCTCGGGCTGCGTCGCGTCATAGGGCGCGAGCGCCACGCTCAGCACGCCGCCCCCGGTTGCGTGGCGAAAATTCGCGACCAGGCTCTCGGCCCGCTGCTGCCGCTCGGCACCGCTCACCACCTGGAGCGCGCGGCCACCGCCCGCGAACACCGTTGCAGGGTCCGCGCAGAGCGCCCTGTCGGTCTCTTCGATCAAAGCGCTCGCGCCCTGCATCGCGATCGGCCGGCTGCTCGCGAGCACGAACTCCTGGATGGCATTGGCATCCGAGGCCACGAGCCACGGTTCGGACTTGGCACGCTCGATGGCCCGGGCCACGCGGCTCGAGATCGCTTTGGGATCGACCATGATCTGTTAGGGGCCTGCTCCTCGCGGCGCGGCGGGTGCGCCGTACTGGCGACTCAAGGGGCGCCCTACAACGAATCGACGGTACAGTACAAGATCCAGCGGGCGTTCACGGGCGTTCACCCGTGACGTCCTGGATCATCGCGTTGGAGTCGTTTGGGTTCCTGGTGGCGGCGGACGGGCCCGCAGCGCCGCAGCGGACGGGACGTGTGGCGTGCGACCGCCACCTGCTTGACTTTCTCGCTTCCTCGCGTCCATGGAGCGGGGTGGCCATCCGCCACGCGAATTAGCTCTTTGAGATCAAGGGCCTGCACGAATCGGTGCCAGGCGAGCAGACACCGGACCGGGGAATCGGGCCAGGACGAGCAGGGGTTCGCCAAACCTGCTCTGTAAGCGCAGCGCTTCCGCATGCTTGCGGGGCTGCGGTCGCGGGACCCAGCCGAACGGCTGGGTATGGAGACTCGCGTTCATCGTCGCCTCCATATCTCCGCTGGCGGTCGCGGGACCCAGCCGAACGGCTGGGTATGGAGACTGAGGAATGCCGCCGCCAGACGTACGGGGAAGCGAGTCGCGGGACCCAGCCGAACGGCTGGGTATGGAGACTCGACGGGCACCGGCACCACTACGACACGGTCACGTCGCGGGACCCAGCCGAACGGCTGGGTATGGAGACTCTGAGACTTCTCCCTACGCGCTCGACAGGTACCACGTCGCGGGACCCAGCCGAACGGCTGGGTATGGAGACTTTCTCGACGTGAGCAGCCCCACGGCTCTTCGGTCGCGGGA